>JAFZNF010000073.1 GCA_017553025.1 Clostridia bacterium
AGCCAACTGGGGTAGAAATTGGTTCATAGACATAAAGGGCGGGGCTTCTTCCTTCCTGGGCTCGCCACTCGGTTGCGAGGATGTGTTCGGACGCACGGAGCCGGTCTTTCAGGTCGGCATCGGCAAATGGTTCACACCTGCAATCGGTGCGCGAGTTGTAGGTCAGGGGTTTACTTTCAAGGATTGTTCCATCAGAACGGCCAAATACCAGGCGTTCCATGCGGACTTCCTTTACAATCTGGGGCATTATCTTCCAGCTTCGTCTTCTGACGGCATGGCTCGTTGGGATGTGGTGCCGTATGTGGGTATTGGGGTGATGCACTACGCCAGTCCGTGGTCACTCGACGAGGAGGAATGCATGTGCCGCACAACGCGCTACCCTTTCAACTTCTCGTATGGATTGCAGACCCGCTACCGCCTTGCCAGACGGCTACACCTGACGGCAGAACTAAGCGGCATCTCCACTTTCGGCAGTTTCGACGGCAAAGGCAACAAGAACCGCATTTGTGACCACCTCCTGTCCTTGTCGGCTGGCATATCAGTGACATTGGGAAAGGTCGGATGGAAACGTATCATCGACGCAAAGCCATACATCATCCGGAACGATTGGCTCATCGACTACAGTCATAAGCTTATCAGGAAGAACCACCACCTGACCTTTCAGCACGAGGTGGATCAGCAGACCATCGACGAACTGCGTAAGATACTGGAGATTGAGGGGCTGCTTGACAAGTACCGCAAAGTGTTTGACGAGTCGAGGCAGAAGCAATCCAAGGAATACAAACGAAACTCCTACGGTGGATTGCAGTCACTTCGTGCCAGGCTGAAAAACCGTCAATGGGACGGTCATTCAGAACTGCCGGATTCCACATGGAATGCCACATCTGGAAAGATGGATGCTACCGATGACATGAATGACAATACTGATATAAACTCGTTCAATGACTACATCAACTCTCTGTTGGAAGGTAAATTGGCCGTAGGTGCTCCCATCTACTTCTTTTTCCATATCGGCACCAGTAACCTGACGGATGAGTCACAGTTGGTGAACCTTGACGAAATCGCACGTATCGCCAAGAAGTACGACCTGCATATATGTGTGGAAGGAGCAGCTGACAGTGCAACAGGAACGCCTGAAGGCAATGACAGGCTCAGCACGAACCGCTCCAAGTATATCGGCCAGCAGTTGCTTGACCGTGGTGTCATAGCCAGCCATATCAAGGTTGGCAGTCTTGGAGGCGTCGACGAGGATGTATCGGATGTCGCCAGCCGCAGGACGAAGGTCACACTTTATTTGAAGTAATTATACCAAACTCTGTTAATGGTCATATATAAAAACAAGATGATATAATTTCTTTTTCATTTAATAGGAGTGGGCTGGCTCGTGAGGAGTCGGCCCATTTTGCCTAAAAAACCAAATATAAAACTTTATACAAATGACGTTTGATATTATTGCATTCTACTTGTAAGTTTATATTGTTCTTTCAGTGATTCTCTGCTGAGGATTCACATTGTGTTCAAGTATTTTTCTGAGGTTGGCAATGCCAAGGGAATCAACAATTTGGATTATGAATTTTGACCTAATACGAGAATCTAATTCACTCTTTCTTGCAATGTAACAGTGTTCTGTCTGAAGCCATGTTAGATAAATTAATATTTTGATGGATAGAAATTGGAAAATCAGATTCTTATAAACTCATTGTTATAATTGACAACTATTTTTATCATGATTTATACTCCAAACATTATCTAAAAACCGATTATTTAAAGATACTCTTGTTTCATTGTCTGTGCAGAAACATTCAATATCATAAATTGAATTTGAAAAATAATGCATAAGGTCCTTTATATTATTGTCAATAAGATTGCTGTTAATTTTAAATCTTTCTATTGCAAGATCAAATTGTATTGTATCATTTTTGAGATCATCATCCAGAAAATACATTTTTGAGATCATTTCTTTATATGCTTTACCCTCGCGATTGATTTCTTTAGCCAACCGATAGGACTTTAATGCCATTTCGCCAGAATAGTTTGTCAGAGTATATTGTATGTTAGGTTTGCCAATAGTTTCTATTATAGTGCCAAAGAATCGATCAGAAAGGTTTCTTCTATGTAAGGCTTTTCTATAAACATTTCCTAAAAAAACTATTTCCTTTGATATTTCTTCATCAGATAATTTCCCTGTAATACTTGAAATAGTTTTATTCATAATGTTTTTAGCTTCTTGGAAGTCATCCTTCTTGAACTGGCAGTCGCTTATTTCATAATAAGGACACCTGCTTTTCCATTCCGTCTGAATACCATCCTTGTGTTCTGAATTTTCCTGTTTCCATAAGAAATTCAAGTAACAATAGTGGATTTGTTCGTTGTTTTCCTTGCTAAACCTAAACACGCACTCTTTATTATCGTTATTTCTCCTATCGCATTTTTAAGAACCTGCGGTTTTACTCCGAGAAAAATGTATTTTGCGTCCGCTATGATTTTCTCTTCCCCAGATGCAATCACTCCGAGAGAGCTCTCCAATGCTTCCGTCTTTTCACCAGAGCGGTCATATACATAAATATCACTAACATTAACGCTCTTTGACGCCGCATTTACAAGAGCGCCGCCCATATTCCCGCAGCCGATAAATCCTATTTTCATTTTATCACTTCCTTATCTTATTTGTCCGTTCCCTCTTATTATATATTTATATGTTGTAAGCTCCTTGAGCCCCATAGGTCCTCTTGCGTGAAGTTTTTGTGTAGAAATTCCCATTTCACAGCCCAGTCCGAATTCCCCGCCGTCGGTAAAGCGTGTTGACGCATTAACATACACAGAGGAGCTGTCCACACATTTTGCGAACTTTTCCGCATTTGCCCCGTTATTTGTTATAATTCCGTCGCTGTGGCGGGTTGAATGTTTTTCAATATGGTCAATTGCTTCATCTAAGGAGTCTACAACTTTAACTGCAAGAATATAATCAAGAAATTCGGTATCAAAGTCGCCCTTCTCTGCCCTTTGCCCCCCGATTATTTCATATGCCCTCTCTTCACATATAAACTTAACAGGAATAAGATTATCTTTTTCCCTTTGGTCTGCAAGCAGTTCTTTTAGCTTGGGCAAAAAGCTATTAGCAATTTTTGAATTAACTATCAGTACTTCCTCCGCATTGCAGACGGACGGTCTGCTTGTTTTGGCATTTTCAATGATTTTGAGAGCCATTTTTTCATCTGCGGTTTCGTCAACATAAATGTGACATATTCCCGTACCCGTCTGTATACACGGAACGGTTGCATTTTCCACGCAGGCACTAATTAACGACGCGCCTCCCCTTGGAATAAGTAAATCCACCGTGTCATTTGCTTTCATAAGCCTGTTTGCACTTTCGTGAGTGGGATCTTCTATAAGGAGTATTCTGTTTTCACTGACCCCTGCTCTTTTTAAGCCTTTTTTCAGTGCAGAAACTATTGCCGCCGCACTTTTTAGGGCGTCCTTTCCGCTCCTTAAAATGCACACATTTCCGCTTTTTATCGCAAGAGCTGCAGCATCTGAGGTAACATTTGGTCTGCTTTCGTATATTATTGCAACAACGCCTAAAGGAACGCTGACCTTCTCTATCAAAAGACCGTCTTCCCTTTTTATTTCTTCAAGAATTCGTCCCGTCGGGTCAGGCAAAGATACTATCTTTCTTATCCCATTTGCCATATCTTCAATTCTCGCTTTTGTAAGACGCAGCCTGTCTAACATAACCTCGGAAATTCTTCCGCTTGCGTTCTGTATATCTGTTTCATTTTCTTTTAATATGCTCGCCGTATCCTCAATCAGACACTCCGCCATAAATTCAAGGCATTTATTTTTTTCGTTCTCGGATAAAAATACCCTTTTCTCCTTTTTCGCCAGAGATAATATTTCATCTGTTGTCATAACCGAATTTATACCTCCCCTTTTGCTTTAAAGAATGTTCCTACCTGCTTCCCTTCCAAGTAATCATACAGGATTTCGGGATTTTTTCCGTTAAGGATAACCATATCGCACCCCGCCTCGGTACATATTTTTGCCGCCTGAAGTTTGGTTTTCATTCCTCCCGTGCCGAATTTTGAGCCTTTTCCTCCGCCAAGTGCCATAATTTCATCATCAAGGCTGTCAACTTCTTTTATTAACCTTGCGGTTTTACTTTTGCGGGGATCCGCCGTATATAATCCGTCTATATCCGACATTAGCACCAAAAGATTGCTTTTTGAGCTCTTTGCAACCATTGCGGCAAGAGTATCGTTATCCCCCACCTTTATTTCCTTGGTTGCAATCGAATCGTTTTCGTTTATTACAGGAAGAACTCCGAGTTCAAGGAGCTTTTCCAAGGTGTTTTCAAAATTCTTGCGCCTGTCCTGATGGGAAAAGTCGCTTCCCGTTAAAAGAATTTGCGCGACGGTGTGATTATATTCGGTAAAAAGTTTGTCATACACATACATAAGCTCGCATTGTCCCACAGCCGCCGCAGCCTGCTTGGAGGGGATATCCTCGGGGAATGAGTTCATTGAAAGCTTGCCCACACCCATTCCGATTGCACCCGAAGACACCAATATTACTTTATGCCCCGAATTTTTAATATCACTTATAACCTTGCATAAATGCTCAATACGTCTTATATTCATTCTCCCGCCCTCATAAGCAAGAGTAGATGTTCCTATTTTAATTACAATTCTCATTTGTCACGCCTCTTATTATTTTTCTTGGTATTCTATCATAAATAAGCATATCAAGTCAATATTAAAAACTCCAATTACAACCATTTTCATAATATATTGCATTTCCCTTTGCTTTATTATATAATGATAAAGAGAACTGATGAAAGGACTGTACTTGATATGAAAAAACTGGCTATTATATCAGCTTTAGGTATAATTCTGACATTTTCAGCTATGCCGTATGCATCAGCAAAATCAAAATTCAACGATATAGAGGGGCATTGGGCGGAAAATGTGATTACAAAGTGGCAGGACGCGGGATTTGTAAGCGGATATCCTGACGGCAGTTTTAAACCCGATAATCCTGTAACAAGGGCAGAACTGTCAAGAATACTATCTCAAGCCTTTGATTTAGACGAGGGCGAACAGCCCGTATATGACGATATTTCGGAGAATGCGTGGTATTATCCGTATTTAGAAAAATCCGCAAAATATATTCCTATGTATGCTCTTCCCACAGGTTATGAATCAAATTTGCCATATTCTGAAAATTGGAATTGCAATGTGTTTTTGCCTGGGGAAAAAGCAATAAGAGGTCACGTTGCGGAAGCATTAGTAAGAATAAAAGCAGAAAAAGAGAATATAAATATTGAAAACCTGCATTACGGTCTGCTGATAAGTCAGTTGCAGAAGGTTTTTAAAGATGCGGAATTGATATCTACTGTTCACGGTGTTCCGTTTAATGTGGAACGCATAAATAAGTATATGTATCTTGCATATAATATGGGTATAATGGTTGGATATGACGGATATTTTAATCAGTACGGATATATAACAAGAGCGGAGTTGTTAACAGCAATTGATAATATGAGTAATATGGATAATATGATAACTGCCGTCTATCTTGGCGTTGAAAATTACGGCGAGCCTGAAACAAATAAGGATAATAAAAATAACTTCCGCTATCGCTTTCATACCTATCTTGACGGAAAAGAACTGGTTCTGTCAGTTGATAACGGTCCCGATTATGGCAATAAATATGATTATCCCATACAAAATCTTTTAAAAGAAGGCTATTCCTATAGGCTTAAAATTGACGGAGATACCGTAGTTTCAGTGTTAGAGCTCAAAGAAGACGCAAAAGAATACAGCCCCATCGTATCGGGTACCCCCGGCGAAAAAACGCTTCTTAACTTTTTAAAAACCGCAATGTCACCTGTTGGCACAACGCTTTATATTTACGGCGGAGGCTGGGACTGGCAAGATGTCGGAAGCAGCCGTCAGGCGCGGACAATAGGCGTTTCGCCCGATTGGGTGCGTTTCTTTAATGAAAATGACGAAACCTACACATATAAAGAGCAGGACGGTAATAAAGAAAAGGCAAATCCAAAAGAAAGCTACTATCCTTACGGAGAATACAATGAGTATTACTATGCGGGACTTGACTGCTCGGGATATTTAGGCTGGGTACTTTACAACACCTTTGAAACCGAGGATATGCAAAAAGGCTATGTTACGGGTTCAACAGGTGCGGCTAAAAAACTGGCTGTTGAAAGAGGCTTTGGCGAGTGGACGCAGAATATATCGGAATTTAAGCCCGGTGAGATTATGAGTATAAACGGTCACGTATGGATTTCGCTTGGTACTTGCGAAGACGGAAGTACCTTAATAGTACATTCCACGCCGAGCCGAAGCAGAGCAAATCAACCCGGCGGAGGCGTACAGATAAGTGCAATCGGAACTTCAGAAGAGTGCGAGGCATACAAGTTGGCTGATAGGTATATGTCAAAATACTGCCCAAAATGGTACAGCCGTTATGCTGTTTATCTGTGCAGTCCAGATGTATATTTCACTTTCACAGGCGAAAATGCAGGTAAATTCACCTGGTCAACCGATGTTTTAGCGGACAGCGAAAATGTTCGCAATATGACTCCGAAAGAGGTTTTGGAAACTATATTTGAATAATATAAAAAAGATTTCAAAGTATACTTTGAAATCTTTTTCTAATATGGTCTGTTTAGATTGCCTTTCATATATTCAAGTACCTTTTGTGCCTCTTCGGGATTTTTTATCACATCAGGCTGATAGTTGTTTGAACTTCCCGTATAAACATAAAACGGAATAATTGCAGAGCTGTGTGAAAAACTCTTATCCTCTGCATTTACCGTAACAGTAAGTCTGTAAATTGCCGTACGGTTTTCAGGGAAGCGGTTTCCTCCAAAGCAGAAATTGCCGAGCGAGTAAACAATTTTTGCACCGTTATAGTTTTCGGTACGCTGAAGAACGTGGGGGTGTGCGCCGACAACAATATCGGCTCCGTTATCCACTAAAGCGCGGCAAGCGTCGGTTTTCCACTGCTC
Organism: Clostridia bacterium; assembly: GCA_017553025.1. The sequence continues at coordinate 7,031 of JAFZNF010000073.1, forward strand.
AGGCATATGCTCCGCCTCTTTTCCGCCGTGAAAAAAGACTATCTGGAAATCGGATTGTTCCTCCGCCTCTTTAATACGCTTGATTATTCCGTCTGCCCAGCTCCTGTTCCACATACAGCAACATATGATTGCTATCTTAAACCCATTTTTTTCGAAATAAACGGTTTTGCTGTCCGTTCCGTATTCTATTCCTGCGCTTTCGAGCGCAGAAATCGTGTCTGCAAGCCCCTCCTGTCCGTAATCACGGGTATGATTATTGGCAACGGAAACGCATTCTACTCCCGATACCGTCAAAATCTCGGTATTCGCGGTTTTGGACTTAAACCAATACGCAGGAAGAGGCTTTTGTGCAGGGGACAAAGCTCTGTCGGAAAACACATTTTCAAGATTTACGACAGTAAAATCATCATTTAAGAAATACGGCGAGGCATTTTTCAAAAAATAATCTGCGTTTTCGCGGTTTGCATATTCATTAAACCCTCCGGCACGTCCTGCGTCAAGATTTTCAGCAAGCAAGACATCGCCTGTAAAATGCATAACTATATCAAAAGTTCCGTCGGGCTCATTTTCCTCCCCGCCCGAAAAAATCTCTGTTGTCGGAATACTCGGTTTTAATGTGGAAATAAGCGGCGGTACAGTGAGAATGAGAGTCATTATAATAAGAAGAAATATTAGAATTTTTTTCATAAAATCCCTCAATTAAAAGAATACAGTATAATTATACCCCATCTGCTATGCCTTGTAAAGCGTGAAATCATATGTGTACGGATAGTGGATTGATTTATTCTGATCAGCAGTTTATACTTAGGTTAAACGAGGTGAAAAAATATGGATTTGGAAAAAAACGGAAAACTTCTTTGCAGTTTGAGAAAGGCTAAAGGATTGACTCAAAAACAAGTTGCCGATAAATTGGGAATTCTGCCCAAGACTGTTTCAAAATGGGAGACGGGACACGGGTTCCCGGATATATCAACACTGTCAGCTTTAGCTGATATTTTCGGCGTGAGCGAAAAAACCTTGCTTTTGGGCGACCTATCGCCAAATTCGGCAGAATCGGGTAATATGAAAAGAATAAAATTCTATGTCTGCCCGTCTTGCGGAGGATTTGCAGAGAGTGTCGGAAACAGTCAGATTATATGTTGCGGAAAACGGCTTGTACCTCTAAAATCAAAGCCTGCAGACAGCGGACATTCTTTAAACATTTCCGAAACAGAGGGCGATTATTACATTGAAATAAGCCACGAAATGACAAAGGAGCATTATATAGACTTTCTTGCTTATGTGCATTATGACAGAGTACTTACCGTAAAATTGTATCCAGAACAGGACTGCTCTGTGCGTTTTCCGAAAATGTACGGCGGAAAGTTTTATTATTACTGCTCAAAGCACGGATTATTTGAATATGAATTAACTAACAAGTAAAAAACAGTCCTCAGGACTGTTTTGTTTGACGGCGCGTGCCTTCTTAAGGTTCAAGTCCTTTTTATCAAAAAAACAGAGGCTCTACTCTTTCGCAGTAAGCCTCTGTTTTTTGGTCGGGATGACAGGACTTGAACCTGCGGCATCACGCCCCCCAGACGTGTGCGCTACCAACTGCGCTACATCCCGATAAAACAACTTCCCACATTATACATTAAAAAATTTCAAAAGTCAAGCAAAATCACATATAAATTTTTGTTACTTTAGTGTAATATTGTAACATTTTATTTTGTTGCAAATAAATGTAAAAAAATTTTTTTAGTTTTTTACTTTAAAAAATATGGCTTGTTTAAGCTATATTTTTTATGGCTTTACAGGTAAATTGTTACGAAATTTTTAAAATTTGTTAAAAATGTTTGACAAAACCATATTTTTGGTGTATAATACTTTCGTAACAATTTGGAAATATTTTTAGGAGGATCATAATGGGAAACTTAAAACACTCGCTTGCGGCAACGGTTGCCGTAACGTTAGTGGGAGTACTTGCAGCCATTCAGGCATCTGAAATCCCGGCAGTAGGTGCAAATAAGCTTGCTCAGGAAGTCAACCTGCAGGAAACGGAAGAAAATCAAGCACCTGAAGTTTTGAAGGGCGACGGAGAGGGCGAATTTTTGGATATCGCGCCCGTATACCTTGCAAATCAGGCATATATAGGAAATAACATATATGTTTTAACAGACGGAGGAAGCATCAATTTAAGAGCCGCCGCTGACATTGAAAGCGACATATTGAATGTGTTGCCTCTTGGTACACAGTTAAAGGTAATTGATATCGACGGCGATTGGTTCAAGGTAGAAGCCGGCAGTTTGACCGGATATGTAAAATCTTGCTACGCAACACTTGATTTTGACGCGGTAAAAGCAGTTATGCTTGCAACAACAATGTACCAAAAAGCTACCGTCACAACAGGTGTAAATGTCCGCTCGGAGGATAATGAGGAATCTGTAATCTTGTCATCAGTTGCAGAGGGCGAAAGCGTAATCGTTCTTGATGAATTTAACGATTGGTGCAAGGTTTATTTCGGCGAAAACTACGATATAGGCTACATTAAATCTGAATATGTTTCAGTTGGCGATATGGTTGCGCGCAGCGAAATCAATGCAAAACGCAACAAACGCATTGCCGCAATAGTAAAAGACGGGAAAATCAAGGTTTCAAGCGGTGTTATTGATGTTAAGCTTATGCCTAACGACGACAGCGAAACCATCGTAACTCTTGCAAACGGCGCAAACTGTAAAATTGTGAGCGGCGGAAGCAAATGGACTAAGATAATTGTATCGGCAACCAACGAAATAGGCTATGTAAAATCTTCAAATGTTGCAGAGGTTGTCAAGGAAGTGAAGACTTCTTCTACAGCAAAGAAACCTGCCGCTACAACAAAATCCGCAACAGCTGTAGGAAACGGCTCAAAGCTGGTTGCACAGGCAGCAAAGTATTTAGGCGTAAAATATGTGTACGGCGGTTCATCTCCGTCAGGATTTGACTGCTCGGGCCTTGTTCAGTACTGCTGCAGGCAGCTCGGCGTTTCGGTAAACCGTACCGCAAGCGCACAGTACTCCAACGGAGCCTATGTTTCAAGGGATAACTTGCAGCCCGGCGATTTGGTATTCTTCTCCCGCGGCGGACGCATCTCGCACGTTGTTATCTATGCAGGAAACGGTATGGTAATCCACGCACCGAGAACGGGCAAAACTATCTGTTACCAGTCTTTAAGCAAAATATGTTCATACAGCCACTATGTCGGCGCAAGACGTGTTATGTAATTAAACGAAAACTATAAGAAGTGTATCAAAATGATACACTTCTTTTTTTGATTTTACTCTTATATCCCCAACAAACCCACCGCATTTCTGTAAAGTATCTTTTCCTTTATTTTACCGCTTACAGGAAGGTGCAAAATGTCCAAAAGACTGTCCTTTTGACTGCTCCACGGACTGTCGGTGCCGAAAAGCACATTGTCAGCGCCAAAAGCATCAATGATTTTTACCGCCTCTTCAATATTCAAGAGTTTTAACTCTTCCTCGCTGTAATAAGGCGTATCCTGTACCATTTTCCCTATTGAAAATGATGTGTCAATAAACAGACCCTTTCCGCAAAGCATATCCGTTGCCTCTTGCCACATCTTCCAGCCGCCCATATGCGCCAAAACAAGCCGTTTTGGTTGTATAGCAGTCACCGCATTTTTTATCATTTCAGGTGTACACCGCCTAACTCCCGGAAAACCTACATCAAGACCTGCGTGAGTGACCGTTATCAGTTCATTTTCCTCCGCATATTCTAAAATTCTAAGCGTTCTTACATCGTCAAAATCAATGTTTTGATACACAGGATGAAGTTTTATTCCCTTAATCCCCATACTTTTAAGTCGGCGCATTTCCTCTTTTGCCCCGTCAAAATCGGGGTGCATCGCGCCAAAGTAAATAAGCGTGCCGTCTTCATTTTTTTTGTGGGAAATATCGTTTATATGCGGAATTTTCTCAGGATTTGTCGCAACAGGAAGAACAACACTTTTGCTTATTCCGCAAGACTTCATAGACGACAAAAGTTCAAATTCCCTGCCGAGCGTAAACGCCTTGGTATGCGAAGACGACTTTAACTTTTCAATCGCCGCCTGCGCGATTTTATCGGGGAAAGTGTGCGTGTGAAAGTCTATAATCATAGCTTTTTCCTCCCTTTTGAATAATAACCGTATGCGCACAAAACTGCAATCAAAGAATAAATAACGGCAGTCGTTAAAAAAAATCTTTCTTTTACCGAAAGTGAAAATTTTGGAAAAAGGTCATATTTCAGTATAAAAATTCCAAGGCAATGGTAAAGGTATATGCTGTAAGAATATCTGCCCAAAAGCGCCGACACAGTCAGGACCCCGTGAATTTTAGCCAAAAATTCTTCAGATGCGGAATAAAGAATAATTATGGCAAATATGACATACACCATATTCACTATCGGAAAAGTTTTATATGCCACGCCGTAGTATTCCGACATATACAGTTTAAAAATGTGGAAAAACAGCAAACATACATATATTGCCGATATTGACAAAATGTTCTTCCGTATTCTGATGTATAAATCATATTTTGCCCAGAACATACCCAAAACAAAATAGAAAATGTACGTCCCGAAAAATCTGTCCCAATACCCATTCCGTAAAAATATCACGCAAAACAGCGTTATTAGCAGCGAAACTGCAAAAGTTGTCCGGCTGTGCTTTTCAAAAAGCCGAAAAATCAGCGGAAATATCAGGTAAAGCTGTACTAAAACCACTATATAGTAAAAATGTGCCGACACCGTACCTAATATCAGCATTTTGAAAATTCCGTCCTCAAGCCAGCCCTTTGCACCAAAATAAACAATATATATAAAAACGGCGAAAAAGTAAGGAATTACAATCTTTTTGAACCGCCTTGCCAAAAACAGCTTTACATTAAGCGGTCTTTCTTCATAACTTTTAAAAAGTTTAAACCCGCTTAAAAATATGAACGCAGGCACGCAAAAACTAAGGAATTTATTTACAGAAAAAATGAGTATCTGCGGTATGCTTTTTGGCATAAGCTCTGAAAGAGGTGCAAAAGTCAGGTGAATCATAACGACAAAAATGCATAATAACGCATTCATTACGGTAATTTGCGGTAATTTTTTCGTTTTCATATTCCCCCCTCTTTCCCATTTTTGCGGATTATATCACAAAAATGTAACGGTTGTCAATTTGACAATTATTGAAAATTATGCTATATTTTGAGTAGTTTTGTGAGTTAAAATACCAAAAACTGCAAATAATACATACAAAGGAGGAATATAAAATGGCAGAAATTGAAAAGGTTGTGGAAAAGGAAACTGATAGAAACGGTCAAAACAAATACGCAGGAACACAGACCGAAAAAAATTTGGAGGCAGCTTTTGCAGGCGAGTCACAGGCACGAAACAAGTACACATATTTTGCATCAAAAGCAAAAAAAGAGGGATTTGAACAGATTTCAGCGCTGTTTTTAAAGACCGCAGACAATGAAAAGGAACACGCAAAAATGTGGTTTAAGGAACTTGCGGGCATAAAGACAACCGCCGAAAACTTAGAGGCGGCGGCAAACGGTGAAAATTACGAGTGGACGGATATGTACGAGGGTTTTGCCAAAACCGCGGAAGAAGAAGGTTTTCCCGAGCTTGCAGAAAAATTCAGGCAGGTAGGTGCCATTGAAAAGGAGCACGAAGAGCGTTACCGCGCACTTTTAAAAAATGTGCAGGCTCAGGAAGTGTTTAAGAAAAGTGAGGTTAAGGTTTGGGAGTGCCGTAACTGCGGTCATATCGTAATCGGCACAGAAGCACCTGAAACCTGTCCCGTTTGCGCACACCCACAAGCCTATTTTGAAATAAACGCTAAAAACTATTAAAAAATGAGGAGAAAAACTCCTCATTTTTTAATGTTCATTCGCTTTTAGAAAATCTGTCCCGAAAGTTTCAGCTTCTCCTTATACGGAAAAGTCTTGTCAAACTCGTCTGCATCCTTTTCGTCTACAAAATACACATCTGGCGGTGTATATTCGCCCGTGACGCCGTCTAAGTATCCTGTAACAAGCTCTTTGCAAAGGAAAAATGATGCGTCTGCATCTTTCGGCAGATCGCGGTATCTAATACCGAACTTACTCGCAAAAGTAAAACCGCTCTTTCCGTAAAAATCTATATTCCCCTCAAAGCAAACTGCACCAAAACCAAGCTCTTTCGCTCTTTCCAGAGAATAGTCAAGCAAAAACTTGCCATAACCTCTTCTTTGAAGCTCAGGCGCTATGCAAATCGGTCCCATAGCTAAAATCCGAAAATCCCGACCGTCATCTGCCTTGATCTTCGCCTTTACAAAGACATTCTGTCCTATGATTTCACCGTTTCTTTCCATTACGAAATCCAATTCGGGGATAAAATCGGGGTTGTTTCGATATTGGTTGAGCACA
>JAFZNF010000074.1 GCA_017553025.1 Clostridia bacterium
GCCTTAGAGAGTAACCTCTTCTGTTTGTTACAAGCGCCTTTCCGTTCCTGTCGGTTATTTCGCCGCGCGGCGCCTTTTCCACTATATTTGCGGAAATCCGCTGGTCTGAAAGGTTCTTATAACCTTGCCCGTTTATTACCTGCATATTATATAGACGCCATATTATTGCAAGCATCATAACTAAAATCAAAATTTTTACTACACTCAATCTACGTTTTGACAAAGGATTACCTCCTTTTCCGTGAAATTTTGCCGCTTATAAAGTAAAACAGGCAGCAAATTAAAGTATTATATACAGCCTGAGGCAGTACCAAAGACCATAGGCATCTCAAAAAATTTCCTGAGCCTATATCGCCTATATGGGTTATCATATAGAAAAACTGTACTAAAAATGTGAGCAAAAATGCGTCAATTACCAAAAACAGCCACCCTGATGAAAATATGGCATTCTTCAGCTTAAAGGTATAAAAAGCAGAAAATGCAAATGCTATCGTATATGTACCGAAACCGTGACCGTGCATAATATCTGTAACCGCACCCAAAATAACGGCAAGCACCATAACATATGAAAGGTCGCTTTCTTTTGCAGAACAAACAATCAAAAAGGAAAAAGTCAGCATAGGAACTGCGCCCGCTACAGCAATATATTTGCCAAAAGCAGCTTCTGCGGCGTATATTAAAATTGCCAAAACAGCATATTTTACGTCCTTTTCAAATCTCATTCCGCTACCTCTTCACTGATTTTCGCTTCCGGGTTATCTTCCTTCCACTCGCCGTTATGGTATGTAATGACTAAAACCTCATAAAGCGACGAAAAATCAACACTCGGCTCAACAACGGCATACTCAAGGTTTCCTGCGCTGTCAGCGTGTATTTCGGTAACCTTTCCCACACTCAAATCACTGGGGTATATTCCGCCGAGTCCTGAAGTCAACAATATATCGCCGTTTATCAATTTTTTGTCATTTGAAAGGTATTCAAGCCTGCACTTTTTGTTTTCCGCAAGAAAAGCATCGCCGCTTACTACGCCGATGTCGCCCGTTCTTGACAGCTTTACGCCTACAGAATTGGAAATATTTATGAGTGTCGAAACCTTTGCCCAGTTTTTTCCGACTTCGGTAATCTTGCCTACAACCCCGAGTCCCGTAATAACAGCGTTATCCTTGCTTATTCCTGCGTTTTCGCCCTTATTTATCATAAAGGTATCATACCAGCTGTCAGGTTCATAGGAAATAACCCTTGCCGTAATCGTTCTGCTTTCGCTCATACCGTCTTTAAGCGATAAAAGCTCCTTTAACCGTCTGTTTTCAACGATATACTCCTCACGGCTTCTGTTTTCTGTTTTCAGGGCATTTACCTGCTTTTTAAGTTCCTCGATTTCCGCCTCGTAAGAATTCGCATTCTTAACCCTGTATATAAATTTTCTTGCAGGCGTTACAATTTTTTCTGTTGCAGCAAAAATCGGCGACATAACGCTGTTTAGCGCACTTTGAACGGGATTATCGCCTATTTTTGACAGAGCTATCAACGCGGCAAGCAATACAATTACTATTACCGATATTTTTAAATATCTTTTTTTTAGAAATGACATTCAAAAAATCCTTTCTTCTATCTGCGTCTTGCAACAGGCGAGCGAAGCAGTATATTTTCATTTTCCGTTGCAAGTTCTGTTCCCAAAACGACGCAATCAAGAGGTTCTTCCGCAATCCGCACAGGCACTCCTATTGCATCTTCTATCGCCCTGTCTATATTTTTTATGAGCGCTCCTCCGCCCGTTACCGTTATTCCGTTTTTTAATATATCCGCTGTAAGCTCAGCAGGTGTAATACCAAGCGTATTCCTTATTTCTTCAATAATAACCCCTATATTTTCCGCCATAGCCTCGCGCACCTCTGTTGCGGAAATCGAAATATTTTTGGGAAGTCCCGTGGACGTATCGCGTCCGCGCACTTCGTACACGCCCTCATTTTCATACGGAACGGCAGAGCCGATTTCAAGTTTTATTTCCTCTGCGGTCTTATCGCCTATTGTCAATCCGTATCTATGCTTTACATAATTTATTATAGAATTGTTCAAGGAACTGCCTGCGAGCTTTATTGACCTCGACGAAACAACTCCGCCAAGTGCAATAACAGCCATTTCACAAGTTCCGCCTCCGATATCAACAATCATATTTCCTTCAGGACGCATAACGTCTATTCCTGCACCTAAAGCCGCAGCCATAGGCTCTTCAATCAGGGTAACTGTTTTAGCGCCTGCCAGCATAAGCGCCTGAACTGCCGCGCGTTTTTCAACATTGGTTATGCCTGTAGGAACGCACACTGTAACTCTCGGCTTGAAAATCGTACCTTTTTTACCGAGGGCAAGATGAATTAGCCTTCGCATCATAGCTTCTGTTATATCGATATCTGCTATAACTCCGTCCTGAACAGGACGTATTGCAGAGATATTTTCAGGCGTTCTCCCAAGCATTTCGTCCGCGTCGTTTCCAACCGCCAAAACCTTATGGTTATACTTATCTATCGCAACCACAGACGGCTCTCTAACCACTATTCCGCGTCCTTTTATATAGACTAATGTATTTGCAGTTCCTAAGTCTATAGCAAGACTTCTGCCAATCCTAAACGAGTTAAATTTCATTTCTTTAGCTCCTTAAAAATATCAAATTCAAATTCCTTTTCCAAAATGTCGAAAAGTTTTTTTACGGGAAGACCTATTACGTTAAAGAAATCACCATCAACCCTTTCTGTAAAAAGTGCGCCTAAGCCTTGCACAGCGTATGCTCCCGCCTTATCGGAGGGCTCGCCTGTTTTTACATAGCTTTTGATTTGTTCAGGCGTAAGCTCTTTAAACAGCACCTTTGTTTCCTCTTTTGCACACACGCTTTTCAGCGTTTTTGCGTCCATCACGCAAATCCCCGAAAATACACTGTGACATTTCCCTGAAAGAAGTGACAGCATTGCCTCCGCGTCAGCATCATCTTTGGGTTTTCCCAAAATCTGACCGTTAAGGCATACTATTGTATCGGCAGAAATTATAATCGCATTCTTGTCTTTTAAATTTTCCGCCGCGGAAACGGCTTTCAAAAGTGCCAGCTCCTGCACATAAAGCGGAGGAGCAACTGTTTTTTTGTCTATTTTGCTTTCATCAGCGCTTGAAACCAGAACTTCAAAATCCAGCCCGAGATTTTTTAAAATCTCACGCCGTCTTGGCGATGCCGAAGCTAAAATTATCTTTTTCATATATTATCCTTTATTATACACTGTTTCTTTATTTTTACTCTGTACCGCGGTAAAAATGTCCGCGTGTAAAGGTGTTCTCAGGAGGCATATCTACTTTAACTCCTGAGAGCGCTCTTTTATATTCCCCTATTATTTTACCACATTCTGCAAAATTTTCAACTGTAAATATCAATCTTAGTGCATTTATTTTCAATTTTATTAAATCCGAGATTTTATCCGCCATATAAACGGGTTTTGAGTTTAAAAGTTCTAAGGTGCAACCGGGATTGCATTTTAACGGGAACTTTTGTCCCTTTCTGTCACATAAAATCTGCGTCATTCCACCGTTTTGGCATTTATTTGCCGATTTCAGCGGACAGTTTTCCATAACCATAAGCGGAAGTCTTCCGTATGCAATAATTTCATTTCCCTCCGCTATTTCAAAAAGTTCGCCTAAGTTCAGCTCGGGAGAAAGTGTAACTCTTTTAAACTGTCTGTAAAAATCTGCGCTGTCCGAATTTGTGATATTAAGCCTGAAATCACCGTAACATTCTGCATTTTTACAAATCTCACCTATATTGCAAACAAGCACTTTATCCGCTTTAATTTCCTGATAACTTCTGTCATCACGCATAATCGGAGGAAGTTTAGCTATTACCGAAACATCAGTATATTCGTTTTTTAATTTCTCAAAAATATCAATCGGCGCATAAATCTCATTTATGCCTGCTTTTATACAGGCTTTCGCCTGTTCATAATTAGAAATCTCTGCAACAAGCACAGGTTTTTTTTCATATTTTTTCTTTTCGGCCAAAGTATATGGAAATGCTCTTCTTTTTTTTACCTCGCAAAGCTTGTCCTCAAATGCTTTGCAGACATTTCTTCTGGCATCGTTTATTTGAGAAACTGAAACCATAACGTCGCTGTCAGCTGTGACCTCCGCTGTTTTTGCAAAAAAAGGTGTATTTCCGAGTTTTAAAAGCTGATTTTTGACTCTTTCTATGTATGTTTTTCCGTTTTTTCTCACTTCAAGAGTTTCTTTTCCCATATACTCTGCAAAATTCCCGTCATTGTCCCATAAGGAAACCAATACAGGCTTTCCTACAGACAAATTTGCCGAGATAAATACCTCTTTTTTTCTTATATTTGTCCCGTTTTTGCATATATCTTTTACCTCATCGGAAAAGATATTTTCAGATATATTCGATGGATTTTTAAGGCTCATCATACTTTTGCCCTGCTTGTCCTCAAAATATCCGCTTGTAAATCCGCTCCTGTTAAATGCCTGTAAAAGTTCCTTTTTATCGGCATCTGAAACTTTATTCCAGTTTTCTTCATACTTTTTATACAGCCGTGTCACACACGCAACATATTCTCTTCTTTTCAGGCGTCCCTCAATTTTTAAAGATGTTACACCAAGCTCTGACAGCTCTTTTAAATAATCTATCATACATAAATCTTTCGGGCTTAAGAAATATCCCGTCTTCCCGTCAAGTTCATACGGAAGTCTGCACGGCTGTGCGCACATTCCCCTGTTACCGCTTCTTCCCCCTATAATACTGCTGAATAAGCATTGTCCCGAATAGCACATACAAAGCGCACCGTGTGCAAAAACTTCTGTCTCAATCCTCACATTTTCGCAAATCTTTTTAATTGCTGTGCGTGAAAGCTCCCTTGCAAGGACAATTCTTGAAAATCCCATCTTTTGAAGTTCTAACGCACCTGAAAGATTAGTAACCGTCATCTGGGTGCTTGCGTGAATGGCAAGGTCGGGATACATTTGCCTCACCTTCTCCGCCGTTCCTATATCCTGAATAATTACCGCATCAACGCCTATTTCATTCAGTTTTCCTATATATTCCAAAAAGCGTTCTTTTTCCTTTTCCTTAATCAGTATGTTTGCCGCCACGTGAAGCTTTACACCTCGGATATGACAGTATTTCAAGGCTGTTTCTATATCGGAAAGCGTAAAATTTGCCGCACTTCTCCTTGCAGAAAATTCCGTTCCGCCTATATATACTGCATCAGCTCCGCTTTGTACGGCGGCATACAGAGCCTCCATAGAACCCGCAGGCGAAAGAATTTCCATAAAAACACCTCCTGACAAAAAGTAAC
>JAFZNF010000075.1 GCA_017553025.1 Clostridia bacterium
ATTTCAACTCGTTTCACCCTCGGTAAGTCAACACCTGCAATTCTTGCCATTTTTACACCTCCACTTTTAATAAATCTCACAATTTTATATTATTTGTTCGCCGCTTCGGCTACAGATAATAACATTTTCCGCAGACAAAAGCCTGCCACATTGTGATAACCAAACATTCACATTTTGATTTCATTTAATATTATGGATACACTTTGTCCAAGTTAAAATCAACCTTGTTTCTGCTTATGTTTCGGGTTTTCACAAATTACCATTATTTTTCCTTTTCTTTTGATAACCTTGCACTTTTCGCACATAGGTTTAACTGATGGACGCACTTTCATTTCTTTTCTCCTTCCTACTTAGATCTCCAGGTGATTCTGCCTCTTGTGAGGTCATACGGCGACATTTCAATCGTTGCCCTGTCCCCTGGGAGAATTTTTATGAAGTTCATTCTTAATTTGCCTGAAATATGTGCCAAAATCTGATGACCGTTTTCAAGCTCCACCTTAAACATAGCATTGGGCAGGGTTTCAACAACCGTGCCTTCAAGCTCTAATACATCTTCCTTTGCCAAGCTACTACCTCCAAACTATCAGATAGAATACTCCGATAAGGCTTTGCGTACACAACTATCCGAAATTGTATCAAAATCAAGTTCTAAAACACAGTTGGTTTTATTGATATGCTTTAGTTTTTTCTTCTTCGGCTTTGTTACACGCCTTGTATCGCCGTCTGCCAGATAAACAAAGTCATTTTCTACAGCCAGAACTAAGAAAAGCTTACCTTTATCCCGTCCTGCTTTAGAATAAACCAACATTCCCTTGCAAATATCCATTTCGGCTACCCCTTAAAGCGTTAAAATTTCACATTCGCCTTTTGTTATTAAGACAGTATTTTCATAGTGCGCAGATAAACTTCCGTCCTCCGTTTCGACCGTCCAGTCATCATCAAGCACAACTACATCATATTTCCCCGCATTTACCATCGGTTCAACAGCAATAGTCATACCCGCAGCAAGCCTTAACCCTCTGCCCTTATGCCCGAAATTGGGAACATTCGGGTCTTCGTGCAAGTTTTTGCCTATTCCGTGACCGACTAAGTCGCGTACAACGGAAAAACCGTTATTTTCAACATATTCCTGTATGCTGTAAGACACATCGCCCAATTTAGCACCGTGAGTTGCGTACTTAATACCCTCAAAAAAACTTTGCTTTGTAACTTCAATAAGTCTTTTTGCCTCATCGGATATCTTTCCTACCGCGTAAGTCCTCGCCGCATCACCGTGATAACCGTCCTTTTGGGCGCCCATATCAATACTTATTATGTCGCCCTCTTTAAGCACAACATTTTTTGACGGAATACCGTGTACAACCCAGCTGTTTGGAGATGCGCAAATACTTCCAGGAAAACCGTTATAGTGCAGGAAGGACGGCGTCGCACCGCGCTTTTTTATGAAATCAAACGCTATCCTGTCAAGCTCCAGAGTTGAAACCCCTGGTTTAATATGCTTTTCGATTTCACGAAGTGCGTCACCCGTAATTTTTCCCGCAACGCGCATCTTCTCTATTTCTGTCTTTGATTTTATGGTAACCATAGCCTATGCCTCTTATTTATCAAGACCAAGC
>JAFZNF010000076.1 GCA_017553025.1 Clostridia bacterium
GACGGACCGCTCATAACCGCTATCTTTGCATTTGGAATTTCCTCGCGGTAAACCTGTGAAAGTGTTAAAAGTGTTCCGTCCTCAAGCCCTTTTGAAAGATTTACGATAATTTGCCCCTTTAATACACATTTTGCAAGCTGCTTTGCAGTGGAACGGGTGGCAATACTTGGCACTACGGTCACTATAAGGTCAGCACCTTCTACACAAAAAGCCATATCGTGTGAGCAGATTATGTTGTCGGGGAAGTGCTTACCAGGAAGCACCTCTTTGTTTTCGCGGTCGGAATTCAGGCGGTCGGTTTCTGCTTGCTGCCAGCTCCAAAGATATACATTATATCCCTTATTTGCGAGCAAAATTGCCGCCGCACAGCCCCAACTGCCCGAGCCTATAACTGCAATTTTCATTTTATTCCTCCTCGAATTCTTCGTATTCGGCATCTTCGTCTTCTTCTGTTTCTTCATCTTGCGGTTTCTTTGCAAAAAGCTTATTTTCAGTACCGTTTTTAAGACGCTTTATGTTTGAATGATGTTTAATAATGAGTAAAAATGCAAGCAAAAAGGCTGTTATAAGGTAAACTGTGTTTTTTGCAATATTTTCACCGCCTGCAAGTATGTAAGTAAGTACTATGAATGGGTAAACTACCGCTCCGATAACCGAGCCTAAGGAAACATACCTTGAAAAAATCATAATTAGCAGTGCAATTGCAAGAACAATAAGTCCTATTTGAGGGTTAAGTGCTAAAATTACGCCAAGGCTTGTTGCTACGCCCTTTCCTCCGCGAAAGCCGAACCAGATGGGGAAATCGTGACCCAAAACCACAAATACTCCGACTATATATCTTAAGTTTTCAAAAAGATAGGCTTGCTCAAAGTCGGACAGAGGGTAGCCCTTAAAGTATGATGAAAATAAAATATCAAGCCACCACGCCAAAAGTACAAAAAGCGCACCCTTTAAAATGTCGCAGATGAGTGTAAGCACAGCAATGCCCGCACCATAGGTACGGAGCATATTTGTAGCACCCGCATTTCCCGAGCCTGAGTCCCTTACGTCTTCTCCGTAGATGCTTTTAGACAGTATTACAGATGTATTTATACTTCCTGCAAGATATGCCAAAAAAGCTAAAATTACCGTAATTACAGTAAACATTTTATCACCCCGTTTATATTTCTTTTTCGCCCTTTTCTCTTAGAATAAAGCGTATCGGTGTACCTGAAAATCCGAAGGCTGCGCGTATCTGATTTTCTATAAAGCGCAAGTACGAATAGTGGAACAAATCCTTTGAATTGCAGAATAAGACAAAGGTGGGAGGCTCCGCACAAGACTGAGTTCCGTAATAGAGCTTAAGCCGCTTGCCTTTATCTGACGGCGGCTGCTGCCGAGCCACCGCGTCGGATAAAATGTCATTTAACATACCTGTTGTAATTCTGCGCTTATGTTCGGAATTTACAAGTTTTATTTCTTCCAAAAGCTTGTCCAATCTCTGCCCCGTTTTTGCAGAAATAAAAATCACTGGCGCATAGGACATAAAGGCAAAAGCCTCTTTAACTCTCATAGTAAAA
>JAFZNF010000077.1 GCA_017553025.1 Clostridia bacterium
ACGGAGAACATTTCTGGTAATGAATTATATAATTATTATTTTCAATTTTTGGGTTTATTATACTTTTTTAGGTCAAAAAAATCCCCTGCCGAAAATTTCAGCAGGGGATATAATGGTTTTACTACTTTCGCCAGGCGCTTGGCGAGAAGAGTACCAAAATCGGGAAAATTTCAAGTCTTCCTATCAGCATATCCATTGAAAGTACTATTTTGGAAAGCGCCGAAAAGGCGCTGAAATTTTCTACAGGGCCGACTTTGCCAAGTCCCGGTCCGATATTGTTTAAGGTCGCAACGACAGCTGTAAAATTCGTTGTATAATCCATATTATCTATACTTATTATCAATATGGAAATCACGTAAATCACAATATATGCTGCCATATAGACATTTACGGCACGGACTACGCTATGCTCAACAGGACGTCCGTTCATAGTCACTTTATGTGTGCTTTTGGGATGGGCTGCGATTTTGATTTCCTTAAATATACTCTTTATAAATATCATTATCCGCGAAACTTTTATTCCGCCGCCGGTACTGCCTGCTGATGCGCCTATGAACATAAGAGTGACAAGGATTGTCTTTGAAAGCTCCGGCCATTTGTCAAAATTCTGTGTGGAAAATCCTGTGGTAGTTACCAAGGCTGCGGTCTGGAACGCAGAGTGGCGCACCGTTTCGGACAAAGTCATAAACAGCGGGCGTATGTTAATTGTTATTACAATTATGGAGGCAAGGATTATTCCGAGATATGCGCGAAGCTCCTCGGAACGCATTACTGAACGGAATTTTCCCAAAAGAATCATATAATATACGGAAAAATCAATTCCGAATAAAATCATAAATACCGTTGTCACATTCTGAACATACGGTGAATATTCCGAAAGTCCCGAATTAAGTATAGCAAACCCTCCGGTACCTGCCGTTCCAAAGGATAGAGTGAGCGATGAGAAGGTATCAAGACCGCCTGCACGCAGGAAAACGACCTCTGTAAGTGTCAAAGCGATGTATATGATATAGAGTATTTTTGCAGTTGACTTAATTTTCGGAACGAGTTTGCTGACCGACGGCCCGGGGCTTTCCGCCTTTATAAGGTAAAGATTATTCCCGCCGGATAACGGAAGTATGGCTACTAAAAAAACCAGAACTCCCATACCGCCTATGAAGTGTGTAAAACTGCGCCAGAAAAGCAAGGCTTTAGGCAAAGCCTCAACATCTTTTAATATTGATGCGCCGGTTGTAGTAAAGCCCGAAATTGTTTCAAACAGCGCATCGGCAAAGTTTGGGATATATCCCGAAATGACGAACGGAAGTGCGCCGAAAATACTCATAACTATCCAGGAAAGGGCAACGATTACAAATCCCTCTCTTGAAAACATTGTTCTGTTCTTTATTGTGGGAATTGTGCATACAGCACCTAAAATCCCGCATATTAAGATGCAGAGGACAAAGGTCGCAGCGATAGGCTCTGCAAATATAATGGCACAGACAAGAGGCAGCACCAAGGCGGCTGCTTCTACATTAAGCACCCAACCGAGTGTGTTTATAATAATTTTGTAGTTCATATCATTTTTTCCTTATATAAAAATATCTGAAATATCCTTTGCACCTTTGTGAGTGGTTACGACAATCACCGTGTCCTTTGAAAGGATTGTATCCTTGCCGTGAGGTGTTATTATTTTACCTTTTCGGTTGATACAGGCAATACGCGTGTTGTCCTTTAACCTAAGCTGCTCAAGCGGTATATCGGCTATCGGCGAATTCTCGCCTATACGGAATTCCAGCGCCTCCGCCTTTCCGTCAAGTATCAGATGCATCGTTTCAATATTGCTGCCCATTGAGTTCTTTTTTGCACGTACAAAGCGGACAATATAATCGGCAGTAATGTTTTTAGGATAAATAACGGTATCAAGGTCAAGACCGTCAATAACATTGTCATAGGCAATGCGGTTTACTTTTGTGACAATTTTTCCCTTCATCTGGCTCTTTGCAAAAAGGGATAGAAGCACATTTTCTTCGTCAATATTTGTAAGAGTGACAAAAGACTCAGCTTTTTCAAGTCCCTCCTCCAAAAGAATACGGTTTTCGGTGCCGTCCGCATTTATTATCTCAGCTTTTGGCAGCAGCTCGCAAAGTTTTTCGCATCTTTGTGTGTTTTGCTCAATAATTTTAACCCTTATGCCCGAGGAAATAAGCTGTTTTGCAAGATAATATGCGGTGGCTCCTCCTCCGACAATAATGGTATCCTTTACGCTGTTTGTTTTAACGCCTATTTTTTTGAAAAAATCAATACTTCCTTCAGGAGAGGCAACAATGCTTATAAAATCACCGTTTTCTATCACAAAATCGCCGTCGGGGATATAAGCATCTTCACCGCGCTCAACTCCGCATACGAGTATTTCTCCGCCGAATTTTGCACCCATATCGGAAATCTTCATATTCGAAAGCGGTGACTCACTGCCGACTCTGAACTTTAGAATTTCTATTCTGCCCTTTGCGAAGGTGTCTATCTTTATAACTGACGGGAAGCGCAGAATACGTGCTATTTCACGTGCGGCAGTGGCTTCGGGATTGATAATCATAGCAAGTCCCAGGTCTTCTTTAAAAATATGAAGTCCTTTTGCGTATTCAGGGTTCCTTACGCGCGCTATTGTCTGACAGCCGCCAATTTTTTTTGCCATAAAGCAGGTGAGCAGGTTTAGCTCATCGGCACCTGTTGCTGCTATTAAAAGGTCGGCGCCTGAAACGCCTGCTTCTGTCAGCGTATCAAGGTCGGAGCAGCTTCCGCAAACGCCCATAATATCGTATTCATTTATTAAATCCTGCACTAAGTTGTACCGAAGGTCGATAACAGTTATGTTATGCTCCTTCTCCTGACTGAGTTTTTCCGCCAGCTTTTGACCTACCTTTCCGCAGCCAACAATAATAATGTTCATATAAATCTCCATTCCGCCGAAAAAACGGCATAAACCTCCATTTTTATAAGTTATCTAATTATAACAGAGAACTCATAGTTTTGCAATAGTTTCAAGTTCTTTTGCATTAAATTGCAGATTATAGAGCTTTTCGTATATGCCGCCATATGCAATAAGCTCACTGTGAGTACCGCGTTCCACGATTTCGCCTCCTGCAATAACCGCAATTTCATCGGCATTTTTTATGGTGGAAAGGCGGTGCGCCACAATTATTGTTGTACGCCCCTTGCACAGTTCCTCCAAAGCCGACTGAATTAGAATTTCTGTAGTATTGTCAAGTGCACTTGTTGCCTCGTCCAAAATTAAAATGGGAGGATTTTTAAGAAAAACACGGGCAATGGATATGCGTTGTTTCTGCCCGCCCGAAAGCTTTATGCCGCGTTCGCCGATTTGTGTGTCATATCCGTCTTTTAAAGACATTATGTAATCGTGAATATTTGCACGATTTGCAGCTATAATAATTTCTTCATCTGATGCTGTTGGTTTGCCGTACGATATATTATCTTTTATGCTTGAGTTGAAGAGATATACATCTTGCTGCACTATGCCTATGGCGCCACGGACAGAAGCCAAAGTAAGAGAACGGAGTTCTTTGCCGTCAATAAGGATTTCGCCCTTTTCTACATCGTAAAAGTGGGGGATAAGGTGGCAAAAAGTGGTTTTTCCGCCTCCGCTGGGACCTACCAGTGCAAGTCTTTTTCCGGCGGGTATATCGATGCTGAAATTTTTAAGAACTTCATCGCTGTCATCATAACGGAATGAAACATTTTTAAACTCAATATGTCCCTGACAAGCCTTAAGATCCTGCGCACCAAGTGTATTACACTCCGGCTCGGTGTCCATTATTTCGCAAAAGCGCTCAAATCCGCTTATGCCGTCCTGAAGCTGTTCCATAAAGTTGATGAGAGTCGTGACAGGCGTCAGAAACAGACCTACAGATACTATAAATGCAGAATAGTCGCCAAAATTTATTTTCCCTGCATATAGAAAAAATCCGCCCGAGATAAGGACAATAACATTGAAAATGTCTGTAATAAACGAGGTTACCGAATGAAATATGCCCATTGCTTTATATGCGAATTTGCGCGCATTTATAAACTGCACATTTCCACGCTCAAATTTTTCTTCCTCGGCATTGTAATTATTGAATGCCTTTGTTACACGAATGCCGGATATACTGCCCTCAATTGAGGCGTTTATCTGCGCGATTGATTTTCGGCTTTCACGGAATGCTCTGTGCATACGCGTACGCATAATCATAGCAATCCATACCAAAAACGGAACACAAAGGAATATAATAAGAGTAAGCCAAAAATTGATGGTTGAAAGATATATAAATGATGTTATCACAGTAATGCTTGAAATTATTACATTTTCAGGACCGTGATGGGCAAGCTCGCTTATGTCCATAAGGTCATTTGTAAGGCGCGACATAAGTTTTCCTGTTTCGTTATTGTCAAAAAAACTGAAAGGCAGTTTTTCTATGTGATTAAACATATCTCGGCGCATATCCGCCTGCATTCCTACACCCATAATGTGACCTTTATACTGTATGTAGTATCGCAAAAGCATACGTATGATGTATAAAAAGGTAAGCAGTAATCCTGAAAATATAATTGTTCGGTACATTTTCATTGGAATAAATTCATTCAGCATACGGCGAGTAACG
>JAFZNF010000078.1 GCA_017553025.1 Clostridia bacterium
GGCAAAAGAAAAAACAGATAAGTACAACAGCCTAACTAATAGCGAAAAAAAAGCAATATGTGATTATATTCAAAGCAGATATGATTATTATGATTCTATATCAGGCGGTTATGCGGGAGATAAATACTCAAATAAGATTTGGCAAGAGGCTGCAAAAAAATATGGTCTGACAGAAGATCAAATAAGTATCATTTGGATGAATATGTATCAGTATTAGTGGTGAGCGTAATTAGTAAACAGACTTTTTGCACATTGAAACAATTAGTGGCTTGTTAAATACCCGAAAAAATGTTGGGGACAAAAATGGGGTGAAACATTCAGGCAACACCTCAAAAACCCTGTATTTTCAAGGGATTTAAGACTTTGAGAATAAACGAGTACGGCTTAAAGGCAGCTCGTCGTGCGCCGCAGTTCTCAAAGAGATAGCAATATCCCAGCATCTGCAAAGCAGATGCTGTTTTTTTACGGAATTTTGTTGAATTATCCTGATGTTATGGTATAATATATTAAAAGGAGATGAAATTATGAAAAAACTTTATAAATCTAGCACAGATAAAAAAATTTTCGGCGTATGCGGAGGAATTGCAGAGTATTTTGATATTGACCCGACCGTAATAAGGCTCGTTTGGGCAATATCTATTCTCTGCCTTGGCACAGGGCTTTTAGCATATTTGATTGCTGCTTTAATACTTCCTTCACAGTCATAAAAAAGCTTCTGATTGAAGCTCCGCCTGCGGGCGTGGGTACAAGGTAGCAGTTTTGTTATTACGGAAATTATCTCAATTTGAGGTAATTTCCTACATAATAAAAAACGGTGCTTTCGCACCGTTTTTTTATGATTTTTTATGACACTCACTGCTCATCGGACAGCTTGAGCAACCACACCCGCAGGAGGATTTTCCTGCTTTTTTATCGTTTCTCAGTTTCAATATTATACTTATAACTATTGCTATCAAAATAAGGCTTATTATAACTGTTGCCATATTTTACGCCTCCTCAAGTTTCGTAGCCTCCACATATTTTTTGAAGAAAAGCATATATACCATTACAGCTAAAACTGCAAGTGCTGCGATAAATCCAATGATATTGATGTTTCCGCCGAAAGCATTTCCGAACTGATTTACCATAAGCGATATTGCATAGGCAAAACCAGTCTGATAGATAATCGCAAACCAAGTCCATTTTGTGTTATTCATTTCACGCTTGATAGCTCCGATTGCCGCAAAGCAAGGAGCACACAAGAGATTGAATACCAAGAATGAAAATCCTGTTATACTTGTAAATGCTGCTGCAATTCCCTGATATGCGCTCTCACTGCCGCCATAGAGAATACCCATTGTGCCGACAATATTCTCTTTTGCAACAAGTCCCGTTATCGACGCAACGGTTGCCTGCCATCTGCCGAAACCGAGAGGTGCGAACAGAGGCGCTATAACACTTCCTATCCTTGCAAGAATTGACAAGTCTAATTCATCTTCCGCAAGCATTCTGAAACCGTCCTCTGTAAATCCGAAGAAACTTGTAAACCATACGAATATAGTTGATAATAGAATGATTGTTCCTGCCTTTTTAATAAACGACCAGCCGCGTTCCCACATTGACCTTAAAACATTTGAAAGTGTCGGCAAGTGATATGCGGGAAGCTCCATAACAAAAGGTGCAGGCTGTCCCGAAAACATTTTTGTCTTTTTGAGCATAATTCCTGATATTACTATTGCCGCCATACCGATAAAGTATGCAGATGTAGCAATCCAGGCAGACCCACCGAAAATCGCACCCGCAATCATAGCTATAAACGGAATTTTTGCACCGCAGGGGATAAATGTTGTTGTCATAATCGTCATACGGCGGTCACGCTCGTTTTCTATTGTTCTGCTTGCCATAATACCGGGAACGCCGCAGCCTGTACCGATAAGCATAGGAATAAAGGATTTTCCCGAAAGACCAAATTTTCTGAATATTCTGTCAAGCACAAATGCAATTCTTGCAATATATCCACAAGCCTCCAAAAATGCTA
>JAFZNF010000079.1 GCA_017553025.1 Clostridia bacterium
CGTTTTTAAGTACCAAATAAGCCTTTTTCATAATAAATTCACCTGAAAATTATAATGTTGCTGCAATAACTGCCTTTATAGTGTGCATACGGTTTTCAGCCTCGTCAAAAACGATGGATTTTTCACTTTCAAAAACGTCTTGGGAAACCTCCATACAATCTATGCCGAATTTATCGTAAATCTCTTTTCCGACTGTTGTGTTAAGGTCGTGAAAAGCAGGAAGGCAGTGCATAAATTTGCAGTTTTTACCTGCTGCATCAATTAAATCTGAGCTCACGCGGTATGGGAGTAGGTCGGCTATTCTTTCTTTCCATACGCTTTCGGGTTCGCCCATAGAAACCCAGACATCTGTGTAGATTATATCTGCACTTGTTACAGCATCTTTTGGGTTTTCTATAAATTCCAAAACCGCACCGCTTTCTTTTGCGATTTCCTGACATTCACTTATTAAATCCTGGTTTGGGAAGTATTTTTTCGGACTGCAGGCAACAAAATGCATACCCATTTTTGCACAGCCGACCATTAAAGAGTTTCCCATATTATACCTTGCATCGCCCATATATACGAGCTTTATGTTTGAAAGCGAGCCAAAATGCTCGCGTATCGTTAAAAAATCTGCAAGAATTTGTGTCGGGTGAAATTCATTTGTAAGTCCGTTCCAGACGGGAACTCCTGACTTTTCGGCAAGCTCCTCTACAATTTTCTGCCCAAATCCGCGATACTCTATGCCGTCAAACATACGTCCCAAAACGCGCGCAGTGTCGGATATAGACTCTTTTTTGCCGATTTGCGAACTGTCGGGGGACAGATAAACAGGGTGAGCACCAAGGTCTGATGCCGCAACTTCAAAGGCGCATCTTGTCCTTGTACTTGTTTTTTCAAATATCAGCGCGATATTTTTGCCTTCGCAAAGCCTGTGCGGGATACCTGCTTTTTTCTTTTTCTTCAAATCCTCTGCTAAGTCCAACAGGTATTCTATTTCTTCCTTTGAAAAATCCAAAAGTTTTAGAAAACTTCTTCCTCTAAGGTTCATTTTAATTCTCCTTTTCGCAGATTTTTGCGATTATTTCCGCAGCTTTTTTAAGAAGTTCAAAATCAATGTTTAAAGGCGGCAAAAGACGTACCTTATCCTTTGCAGAAAGCAAAAGCACACCTTGTTCCATAGCCTCCGCAATTATATCTTTTGCAGGGCGTATAGGTTTGAGACCAATCATAAGTCCCATTCCGCTGACATTGTCAATGCCCTTTTTATCTTTAAAATATTCAAAGAGAAACTCGCTCTTTTTTCTGACTTGGGCTAAAAAATCATCAGTAAGCCGTTCAAAAACACTCAAAGCTGCTGCACAGCATACGGGGTTTGCGCCAAAGGTTGAGCCGTGGTCGCCAAAGGCAAAAATATTTTCAATCTTTTCGCCCAAAAGCGTTGCGCCTATGGGAAGTCCTCCTGCCAATCCTTTTGCTGTTGAAACTATATCGGGCGTAATTCCGTAATTCATATATGCATAAAGTGAGCCTGTGCGTCCGTTTCCTGTCTGAACCTCGTCAATTATAAGCAAAACATCATTTTCTTCCGTTATTTTGCGGACTTTTTGCAGATATTCGCAAGAAAGCGGTATAACTCCGCCCTCACCCTGAATACACTCCAGCATAACAGCTGCTGGTTTATATTGTTCTATGGCTTTTTCAAGCCTTTCTGCGTTTTCAGCTTCAATACTTATAAAACCGGGGGTTAACGGATTATAGAGTTCGTGAAACTTATCCTGACCTGTTGCTGAAAGTGTGGTCAAGGTTCTTCCGTGAAAGCTGTTTTTTAAGGTGATTATTGTAAAATAATCATTACCTTTTTCTTCACTTGCATACTTTCTTGCTGCCTTTATTGCACATTCATTTGCCTCTGCACCCGAATTTGAAAAAAACACCTTTTTCATACCCGTCTTTTCACAAAGAAGCCTTGCGAGTTTTACGGCAGGCTCGGTATAATAAAGGTTTGAGGTATGCTGAATTTGTGAAATCTGCTCTTTTACAGCATCGCACCAACTTTCGTCGCAGTAGCCGAAAGCGTTGACTCCTATTCCGCTTCCCAAGTCAATATACTCTTTGCCGTTTTTGTCATAGAGAAGAGCACCTTTGCCGCTTTTTACTTCAATCGGAAAGCGGTTATAGGTGTTTGCAATATATTTTTTATCAAGGCTTACTAAATTCACTTTTTGTCACCTCGTATCCACGTGCCCGCACCTTCATTTGTCAAAAGCTCCATAAGTATCGAATGCGGCACGCGTCCGTCCATTATGACCACATTTTTAACGCCCTGCTCTATTGCCTCGATACAGCAGTCAACCTTTGGTATCATACCGCCGGAGATTATACCCTCATCATACAGCGCTTTTGCCTCGGTCACGGTAACTTCGGGGATTAAAGAAGAAGTATCATCTTTATCGCGGAGAATACCTGCTATGTCGGTCATCATTATCAGCCTTTCGGCATTAAGTGCGCCTGCTATGTATGCCGCGGCGGTGTCGCCGTTTATGTTATAGGCATTTCCTTTTTTGTCACAGCCGATTGTTGAAATTACAGGTATATATCCCTTTTCCAGGAGGTCAATGACGGGATTTATATGAATTTTTGTTATTTCGCCCACATAACCAAGTCTTTGATTTTTGCATTTAGCCTCTATAAGACGCCCGTCCATACCTGAAAGTCCGATAGCCTTTCCGCCCTTCATTTCAAGCAGATTTACAAGCGTTTTATTTACTTTACCCGCCAAAACCATCTGCACAATATCTATAGTTTCTTTGTCAGTGACACGCAGTCCGTCTACAAATTCAGGTTTTTTGTTAAGTTTTCCCATCAGTTCGCTTATTTCGGGACCGCCGCCGTGAACAAGCACAACCTTTACGCCGATAAGCCATAAGAGGACTATATCCTCCATAACCTGCTGTTTTAACTGCTCATTAATCATAGCGTTTCCGCCGTATTTTATAACGACAATCTTACCGTTGTATCTTTTAATGTAGGGAAGTGCCTGGGTTAAAACCTCTGCACGTTCAAAGTTTGAAAATTCGGTAAACATTTTTTACTCTCCTTAAAAATCAAGTCCTGTAATCTCCGTTAATCTTTACATAATCATATGTCAGGTCGCAGCCCCACGCGGTAGAATTTGCATCTCCGTCGTTTAATCTGACTAAAATTTCTATTTCATCTTCTGACAAAATCAGCTTTGCGGTATCTTCGGAAAAATCAACTCCGCAGCCGTTTTTGCAGACATCAATTTTTCCCGCCCTGCTTTTAAATGCGACGTCAATTTTATCAATATCAACTTTAGCACCGCTGTAGCCTATGGCACAAAGCACGCGGCCCCAGTTGGCGTCTGCGCCGAACATTGCCGCTTTTAAAAGATTTGAGCATACAACGCTTTTTGCAACGCTTTTTGCGTCCTTTTCGGTTTTTGCGCCTGTAACAATGCACTCAAGCATTTTTGTCGCACCCTCACCGTCCGCTGCTATCATACGGCAAAGCGCAACAGTTACGGTATTTAATGCCTTCATAAAAGTTTTAAAGTCTTCGCCGTCTTTTGTTATTTCGGTATTTTCTGCAAGTCCGTTTGCCATTACAACTGCCATATCGTTTGTTGAGGTATCGCCGTCGATACTTAGCATATTGAAGGTGTTTTTGACGTCACCGGATAATGCTTTTTTAAGCATTTCGGAGGAAATAGCTGCATCACTTGTAATGAAAACAAGCATTGTAGCCATATTGGGATGAATCATACCGCTGCCCTTTGCTATACCGCCTATGTGACAGGTTTTGCCGCCGAGCGTAAATTCCACAGCAATCTCCTTTTCCTTTGTGTCGGTAGTCATAATTGCGCTGCAAGCGTCTGTGCTGCCGTTTTCCGAAAGGCATAAAACAAGACTTGGAATTGCGTTTTTTATAGGCTCAATATCAAGCGGCTGACCTATTACGCCTGTTGATGCGACTATTATATCATTTTCTGAAATATTTGAATTAGAGGATAGGCACTCACACATTTTCTCTGCAATTTCTATGCCGTTTCTGTTGCAGGTATTTGCATTTCCGCTGTTACATATAATTGCCTGCGCGGTTCCGTCTGCAAGGTGCTTTTTAGTAACCAGAAGAGGCGCGCCTTTTACAAGATTTTGCGTGTAAACAGCGGCAGCTCTTGCGGGGACTGAGCTTAAAATTAGAGCCAAATCCTTCTTTTCTTTGTTTTTTCGTATTCCTGCGTGCAATCCTGACGCTGAAAATCCTTTTGCGGCGCAAACACCGCCTGTAATAAACTTCATTTTTATCTCCTTTTAATGTTAAGACCTGTTGTTTCGCTGGTTCCCATAACTAAATTCATATTTTGAATAGCGGCTCCCGAGGCACCTTTGCCCAAATTATCAAATCTTGCTGTAAGTAAGAGCCGTTCATCATTTCCGAAAACAGAAATTTCCATATCATCTCTGCCTGAGAGAGCGATAGCTGATAAAAATCCGTCCTCATCTGGATTTTCTTCAAAATATACCGTGCCGACTGCATAGTAGGTTTTATATATTTCTTCAATATCCTTTTTTGTTGTACCGAAAACTTTAGGATAAATCGGCACACAAACCTCCATACCTGAATAAAAGGGTGCAACTATTGGTGAAAATACGGGCGGATTTAAAAGTCCGCACATTTTTGCCATCTCAGGTAGGTGTTTATGATTTTGCGAAAGTCCGTATTGGCGCGGAGCTTTTAAAAGATTATTTGCCATTTCTTCATATTCGGCAATCATCTTTTTGCCTCCTCCGGAGTATCCTGTTACAGAGAAACAGGAAAGAAAATCAGAGTCCTTTATGATACCGCTATCGGTAAGAGGTCTTATTAGCGCGATAAATCCGCTTGCGTGACAGCCGGGGTTTGCGATGCGCTTTGATGAAATTATCTTTGTTCTCTGTCCCTGAAGTTCAGGGAAACCGTATGTCCATCCGTCAGCTGTTCTGTGGGCGGTTGAGGCATCTATTATTACCGTACTGTCATTTTCACAAAGATTGACAGCATCAAGGGCGGCACTGTCAGGAAGGCATAAAAAGACAAAATCAGCCTCATTTATTGCACCCTGTCTTGCAAATTCGTCTTTTCTAAGATTTTCAGGAAGTGTTATAAGCTCAATATCCTGCCTTTTTTCAAGCCTTTCCTTAATACGAAGACCCGTAGTTCCCGCACTTCCGTCCAAAAACACTTTTTTCATAATCCTAATTTTTCCTTCACCCATTTAATTTGGTTTTCTACAGAATTTATGCCTGTACCGCCCTCGCTTATACGCCTTTTTACGCAATTATCGAGGTCGATTGCAGAAAATACGTCACTTTCAAAGAAATCTCCGTATTTTTTATAGATTTCAAGAGGAAGATTTTCAAGTACAAAACCGTTTTTGATGCAATACGCTACAATTTCGCCTGAAATTTTATATGCCGTGCGGAAGGGAAGTCCTTTTCCGACGATATAATCTGCCAAATCGGTTGCGTTTATAAATCCCGTTTTTGCCGCATTTGCCATATTTTCTGTATTTGCCGTCATTTCAGAGAGCATACCCGAAAAAACATCAAGACAGGCTTTTACGGTGTCCGATGCGTCAAAAACACATTCCTTGTCCTCCTGCATATCCTTGTTATAGGCAAGGGGAAGACCTTTTAAGGTGGTTAAAAGTGCCATCAAATCGCCGTAAACTCTTCCTGTTTTACCCCTGACAAGCTCTGCCATATCCGGATTTTTCTTTTGCGGCATAATGGACGAGCCCGTCGTAAATGAGTCGGAAAGCTCTACAAATTTGAATTCCCAGCTTGACCAGAGTATAATTTCTTCCGAGAAACGTGAAAGATGCATCATAATTAAAGCTATACAGCTCAGAAATTCAACTGCAAAGTCCCTGTCCGAAACGCCGTCTATTGAGTTTTGGCATATATCTGCAAAACCAAGTTTTTCCGCCTCAAAACGGCGGTCTGTTTTATATGTAGTCCCTGCCAAAGCACAGCTGCCGATAGGGGAAATGTTCATTCGCTTTTTGCAGCCAGAAAGTCTTTCCAAATCACGCAAAAGCATCATAGAATATGCTAAAAGATGATGTGCAAAGGTTATGGGCTGTGCGCGTTGAAGATGCGTATATCCCGGCATTACGCAGGTTTTGTATTCTTCTGCTTTTTCCGTTATGATGCCTGCCAAGCCTTTTAGCTTTTCTGCTATGATATCTGTTTCATCACGGAGATAAAGCCTGAAATCCAAAGCCACCTGGTCATTTCTGCTTCGCGCAGTATGAAGTTTTTTTCCGACATCGCCAATCCTTGCGGTTAAAACCTCTTCAATGAACATATGTATATCCTCGGCATCATTTGAAATCGCCAATTTTCTGCTTTTTATATCCTCCAGAATATCGCATAGAGCGTCTATAATTTGCTCTGCCTCCTGCTTTTCAATAATACCCGTTGCACCCAGCATTGCTGCGTGAGCCATACTGCCCTCTATATCCTGGCGGAACATACGGGAGTCAAAGGAGATGGAGGAGTTAAAGTCGTCCGCTAACTTGTTTGTTACGCCGTCGGTACGCCCTGCCCACATCTTTGCCATAAAATCACCTCAAATTACTTGTTTTTCTTGTCTACCATAGCCTGAACAGCGATTGGAAGTCCGTAAAGGTTGATAAATCCTGCAGAATCCTTCTGGTCATAATCGCTCTCGCCGAAGGTTGCTATATCCTCGCTGTAAAGCGAATAATCGCTCCATACACCTGCTTTTATAATATTTCCTTTATATAATTTTAACTTTACCTTTCCTGTAACCTTTTCCTGAGTTTTGTCAACAAATGCCGAAAGTGCTTCGCGAAGAGGTGTAAACCATTGACCGTTATAAACAAGCTCTGCAAAGGTTATTGAAAGCTTTTGCTTTTCGTGCATTGTGAGTTTATCAAGACAGATGCTCTCTAAAGCCTCGTGAGCTTTATAAAGGATTGTTCCGCCGGGGGTTTCATATACGCCGCGGCATTTCATACCTACAAGACGGTTTTCTACAATATCAATTATGCCTATCCCGTTCTTGCCGCCAAGCTCGTTAAGGGCAAGGATTATTTCCTTTGCACTCATTGGTTTTCCGTCAATTGCTGTCGGTATGCCCTTTTCAAAATCAATAGTGACATATGTGGGGATATTTGGTGCATCAATGGGGGATACTCCCATTTCCAAAAATCCGGGTTTTTCGTACATTGGCTCGTTGCCCGTATCTTCAAGGTCAAGACCTTCGTGAGATAAATGCCACAAATTCTTGTCCTTTGAGTAATTTGTTTCGCGGTTGATTTTAAGCGGGATATTATGCGCTTCTGCATAGTCGATTTCCTCGTCACGCGATTTTATATCCCACTCGCGCCAAGGCGCAATAATGGGCATATCGGGTGCAAAATGACGGATTGCAAGCTCAAAACGTACCTGGTCATTTCCCTTTCCCGTACAGCCGTGGCATATCGCGTCTGCGCCCTCCTTTAGTGCTATTTCAACAAGTCCCTTTGCGATGCAGGGACGGGCGTGGGAGGTTCCTAAAAGATAATCCTCGTAAATTGCGCCCGCTTTCATTGTCGGTATTATAAAATCATTAACGTATTCTTCTGTGAGGTCAAGCACATAAAGTTTCGAAGCGCCTGTCTTTATTGCCTTTTCCTCCAAACCCTCAAGCTCATCTGCCTGACCTACATTACCCGAAACGGCAATAACCTCACAATTATTGTAATTTTCCTTAAGCCACGGGATTATTATTGAGGTATCAAGACCTCCCGAATAAGCTAAAACTACCTTTTTAATGTCTTCTTTCTTCATACATATGCATTCCTTTCATAATTTGTGTATAATTATGCAATAATTATACCAAAAAACTGTATAAAAGTCAAGAGTTATGTGAAAAAATATGCAAAAATATTTATTTTTATGCAAAACATCTGCTATAAACCGAAAAGTGGTACAGTTTTTGGTAAAATTATATACAAAATAACTTTAAAAGCCTGATATTGACAAATATAATAAAAGTGTATATAATAGATTTATATCGGTATGTCGCAAAAAAAATAAACTGTCGAACCGATAAAGGGAAAAAGCGCCAGAGCCTTACGCGACATAGGCTGACGAGGACAGGGAGTATCGAATTTTCGGCGGGTGCCCTGCGGCAGTTATGTCGTGAGCATAGGCACAAATATCGGAGAAATCCGAAAACAAAGGCTTATGCAATAAAGTATATTTACTAAATAAGAGGAGTATATTTTTATGTGCGGAATAGTAGGCTACATAGGCGCAAGAGATTGTAAAGAGCTTTTGCTGTCAGGTTTAGAGAGCCTTGAATACAGAGGCTATGACTCGGCAGGAATTGCAGTTTATAATGGGGAAAAGATAGAGATAAAAAAGGAAAAGGGCAGACTTTTGCACCTTCGTGAAATTCTTGATGCAAGTCCCGTTTGCGGGAATGTCGGCATAGGACACACAAGATGGGCGACTCACGGAGTGCCGTCTGCTAAAAATTCGCACCCGCATACAAATAATGACGGAACTATTGCGGTTGTGCATAACGGAATTATTGAAAATCACGAGGCGCTTAAAAAATTCCTGATAGATAGGGGATACAACTTTGTATCGGAAACAGATACTGAGGTTATACCTAACCTTATAGACTATTATTATGAGGGCGACCTTTTGGCAGCTGTCCAAAAAGCGGCAAAAAAGCTTGACGGAAGCTATGCAATAGGTGTTCTCTGTGTGAATGAGCCTGACAAAATTATCGCGGTAAGAAAGGACAGTCCATTGATTGTGGGACTTGCAGACGACGGGAACTTTATTGCTTCCGACATACCTGCAATTCTGTCGGAAACACGCGATGTGTATCTTTTAAATGACGGTGAATTTGTAACCCTGAAAAAAGACAGTGTTTCAATCTGTGACATTGACGGAAATTCGATAAATAAGGAAGTCTACAGGGTGGAATTTTCTGCGCAGGCATCGCAAAAGGAAGGCTATGAGCATTTTATGCTTAAGGAAATTCACGAGCAGCCTCAGGCTATAAGAAATACTTTAAGAGGGAGAATTGACAAGAATTTAAATATTATTCTGGATAATATAGAGTTTTCAGAGGATATAAAATAAATATACATTGTAGCCAGCGGAACGGCATTTCAAGCTTGAATTGTAGGCAAAAAAGCTATCGAAACACTGGCAAAAATTCCCTGTGAAGTTTGCCTTGCATCTGAATTCCGATACGGCGAGCCTTTGATGGATAAGAATACAGCTGTTTTGGTAGTGAGCCAATCGGGTGAAACAGCAGATACTCTTGCGGTTCTTAGAATGGCTAAAAAGATGGGGAATAAGGTTTATGCAATAACAAATGTTGTAGGCTCTTCGGTTGCAAGAGAGGCGGATTATGTATTCTATACATATGCGGGTCCTGAGATAGCTGTTGCATCAACAAAGGCGTATACAACTCAGCTTGTCGCATTCTATCTTTTTGCAATATACTTTGCAGAAAAAAGAAACACCGTTTCAAAACATAAGCTTGATGATATAAAAAATCAGCTTATGAAGATGGACAAAGTGGCTGAGGATATTCTCGGAACTATTCCCAAAATTAAAGAGATTGCGGAAAAGATTTCAGGCGAACACGATATATATTTCCTTGGACGCGGACTTGATTATATTGTTGCAATGGAGGCATCGTTAAAGCTTAAGGAAATATCATATATTCATTCCGACGCGTACGCAAGCGGTGAGCTAAAGCACGGACCGATTGCCCTTATAGACGACGGCACAGTTGTAATTTCAATATGCACAAATCCGGATATCAGCAATAAACTTAGCAGTAATGTAAAAGAAGTTTTGGCAAGAGGCGCAAAAACCATTGGCTTTACCTCCTGTATGTCGGATACAGCGGCTTACGGAGACGTTGTGGAACTTCCGCAGATTGACCCGCTTTTGGCACCGCTTCCTGCGATAATACCTCTTCAGCTGTTGGCTTATTATGTGTGTACAGAAAAGGGATTTGACGTTGATAAACCGAGAAATCTTGCAAAATCGGTCACAGTAGAGTAACGAAAGGGGTATATTATGGGAAGATTATTTGGCACAGACGGCGTGCGGGGCGTTGCAAATCAGGAACTTACCTGTGAAATTGCATTTAAAATAGGACGCGCAGCGGCATATGTTTTAACTGAGGAAAGCCACAGAAAGCCTAAAATTCTAATAGGAAAGGATACACGCATATCCTGCGATATGTTAGAATCCGCATTGGCGGCGGGACTTTGTTCGGTAGGCGCGCAGGTTGTAACCCTGGGGGTTATACCGACTCCTGCGGTTGCGTACCTTACACGAAGGTATGAAGCTGAGGCGGGAATAATGATTTCTGCATCACATAATTCGGCTGAATATAACGGTATTAAAATTTTTAATTCAAACGGATATAAGCTAAGCGATGAGATTGAAAACAGGATAGAGGCAATAATTCTTGATGACAGCGAGGAAATCGATCTCCCGACAGGCGATGCGGTAGGAACTGTTACAAGATGCGAAACGGCTATTGCCGATTACTGTGAATTTGCAAAAAGCGTCATAGACTGCGACTTAAACGGTATGCGTATCGCAGTTGACTGTGCCAACGGAGCAAGCTCAAAAACAGCGCCAAAGGTGCTTTCTGCGCTTGGTGCGGAGCCTTTTGTTATACATAACCACCCCAACGGAACAAATATAAACTTAAATTGCGGTTCAACGCACATCAAGGATCTTGCAAACTATGTTAAAAATGTGGGCGTTGATATAGGACTTGCCTTTGACGGAGATGCCGATAGGCTTATGGTTACCGATGAAGAGGGAAATGTTTTGGACGGTGATAAGGTTATGCTTATCTGTGCTAATTATTTAAAAGAGCAAGGACTTTTAATAAAAGACACTTTGGTTGTTACCGTTATGTCCAACTTGGGACTTATATTAAAGGCAAAAGAACTGGGGATTAAGACTGTTCAGACGCAGGTTGGAGACAGATATGTTCTTGAAGAAATGCTAAAGAGCGGATATAATCTTGGCGGAGAGGCGTCTGGCCATATAATTTTCCTTAATCATAACAC
>JAFZNF010000010.1 GCA_017553025.1 Clostridia bacterium
GACGACCGCGCCGCAGCAGAAATTGCTCTTGTAGAAAATCTTCAGCGCGAAGATTTAAATCCCATAGAGGTTGCGGAAGGCTACCGCTCTTTAATGAATGATTATAATATGACTCAGGAGGAAATAAGCGAGCGCCTTGGAAAAAGCCGAAGCGCAATCGCAAACTCCGTCAGGCTTTTATCTCTCGACGGGGACACAAAAAAGAGGCTGGTTGCAGGAGATATCTCCGAAGGTCACGCAAGATGTGCTCTCTCTCTTCCTCAGGGTGTTGTTCGTGAATTTTTCGTAAACAGGATTGTTGAGCAAGGGCTTAATGTCCGTCAGGCAGAGCTTTTAGCCAAAGAGCTGTCAAAAACTCCTCAAAACAAGAACAAAAAACCTCTTTCCTCAGCGTATAAAATAGAACTTGAGCGCATCGGCGCAAGGCTTGAGCAACGTTTCGGAACAAAAGTCAGCTTTTCGGGGACACAAAAAAGGGGGAAACTTGTGTTTGAATATTACGGAAACCGTGACTTAGAACGCCTCTTGGCGCTTTTAGAACGGAGGGACTGATATGACATTGAAAAACAGTGACAACAAATCTCTTCTCATTTATACCTCGCTTATATTCTTTGTTGCCATAATAATGATAATTGTTTCCTTTTTTGCACAAACCCACCTTGACCAGACAAAAGTAAGCGAACTTGACCTTGAAAAGGTTACTCTCTCAAATAAGGCAGCACAGGTAAGCGAAGAAAATATGCAGTTAGTTGAGCTTAACAAATCTTTAAAGGATACAAACACCGAACTTTTGTCCGAGAACTCGGAGCTTAAAGAAAGGACGGCGTCTATGCAAAAGGAGCTTGATGCATACGCAGCGCTCTCGCAGGTTTCCGAAAAGCTGTTGGGCGGAAACAAACGTGCCGCGCGTTCGCTTTTAGAGAATATTTATACAGAAGATTTGACGCAAAAGCAAAAAGAAATATATGATACATTAGTAAAGAAAACAGAGTAAAAAGGAGAAGAAAATGTTAGACATTAAACTTTTAAGAACAGACCCTGACAAAATAAGACAGGCTTTAAAAAAACGAAACAGCGATCTTGACATTTCGCCCATAATTGAGCTTGACGGAAAAAGGCGCGCAATTTTGGCAAAAGTTGAGCAGATGAAGGCAACACAGAATGAAATTTCAAAAAAAATCCCTGCAATGAAAAAAGCAGGGGAGGACACCTCTGCCATTTTTGCCGAGATGAAAACGCTTTCAAACGAAATAAAGGAGCTTGATACCGAGGTTTCGGGTATCGATGAGGAATTAAAAAATCTTATGCTCCGTATACCTAATATCCCCTCGGACAAGGCTCCCGTAGGCGCTGATGATTCCGAAAACAAGGAAATACGCAAATTCGGAGAGCCCCGTAAATTTGATTTTGAGGCAAAGGCACACTGGGATATAGGTACAAATCTTGATATTTTAGACTTCGACCGAGGCGCAAAGATTTCAGGTACGCGTTTCACTGTTTACAAAGGTCTTGGCGCAAGGCTTGAGCGAAGTGTTATTCAGTATTTTTTGAATACTCATACCGAAAACGGCTATACCGAAATCTTCCCGCCGTATATGGTAAACAGAGCCTCTATGACGGGTACGGGACAGCTTCCAAAATTTGAAGAAGATGCGTTCAAGGTAGCAAATAACGGATATTTCCTTATCCCGACAGCAGAAGTGCCTGTTACAAACCTGCACCGCGATGAAATCTTAGACGGAAAAAACCTTCCTATAAAATATTGTGCATATTCTGCTTGTTTCAGAGCCGAAGCCGGCTCGGCAGGACGCGATACCAGAGGTCTTATCCGTCAGCATCAGTTTAATAAAGTTGAACTTGTCAAGTTTGTAAAACCCGAAACCTCTTACGAGGAGCTTGAAACACTTACAAATGATGCTGAACGGCTGCTTCAGGGGTTAAAAATCCCTTACAGGGTTGTTTGCCTGTCAACGGGAGATTTAGGTTTTTCCTCTGCCTGCACTTATGATATAGAAGTATGGATGCCAAGCTACGGCAGATATGTTGAGATTTCCTCCTGCTCAAACTTTGAAGATTATCAGGCTCGCCGTGCAAATATACGCTTTAAGGAGAACAGCGAATCAAAAGCTCAGCTTGTGCACACGCTGAACGGTTCAGGTCTGGCTGTCGGAAGAACGGTTGCTGCCATTTTAGAAAATTATCAGAACGCAGACGGAAGTGTAACTGTTCCTGAGGTTTTAATTCCTTATATGAGTACAGATATAATTGGTAAGTAAAAATACAGGCAGAACGGGCAAGGCTCTTTCTGCCTGTGTTTTACTAAATGAATTTTTAAAAAATTTCAATGGCAAATTTGCACAAATTTCATTTTTTCGACATATTTCTATGCAGATTATTATGTAAACCAATGTATATTTTTGTCCACACCCAAAAATTTGAATATTGCTTTCAAAAAGCACCATTTTGCGGGATTTTTGAAAGTTATCCCCTTTATCCACAGGGTTATCCCTCTAAACGGCTTGGGCAAAAAGTGGCATATCTGCGTATTTGAGGAAATTTTTAAAGGTTTACAAAATTTTATGTCTTATTTTGTACTTTTTGTGGGATTTTTAGTGAATTTATTGTGAGTTGTTGCATTTATATTAGAACAAACGGCGGTTTTATGCCATTTACTATCACCGCATATGTTATCCACACCCGTGGATAGATGTTGCATAAACGCATTTTTATGCACGAAAGGATTTTTATGATAACACCAAGGCTTACTATGATTTTGCAAAACGTTAAAGGCTCCTCTGTTGCCGATATCGGCACCGACCACGCATTTATTCCGATTGAGCTTGCACGGCGCGGAGTCCGTGTAATCGCTACAGACGTAAACCGCGGACCTTTGCTCTGTGCAAAAAGAAATGTTGAAAAGCAGGGACTTAATATACCTCTTCTTATGGGGTTCGGTCTTGACGTTCTTTCAGCAGGCGATACCGAGGAAATTATTATCGCAGGTATGGGCGGAGATTTAATACGGACAATTATTTCAAACGGCATAGAAAAAGCACTTGCCTCAAGACTTATACTTCAGCCGATGAATTCCCAGGCAGAGCTGAGACGGTTTCTGATGGAAAGCGGATTTGAAATAGTTAGCGAAGATTTAGCCACAGAGGGAAGAAAGATATATAATTTGATAGTTGCAAAAGCAGGAAAATCGGCTTTGCCGGACAGAGAAATCGATTTTCATCTTCCGCCGGTTTTATACAACCACCCGCTTTTTCCTATGCTTATCCAAAAAAAGGAGCGCGAATTTAAAAAGCAGTTTATGGGGCTTTCAAAGAGCAAAAACGCAAGTCCCGAAGAACTTAAGAGGCTTGAAAACCTGCTTTTTTACATAACAAAAATAAAGGATACGGAGCTGTAATTTTATGAAACTTAAAGAAATTGCTGAAATTATAGAAAAAGAATTTCCTCTTCCCACCGCATTTGACTGGGATAACTGCGGACTTCTGCTTGGCGACAGCGAAAGGGAGGTAAAAACCGTTCTTTTGTCTCTTGATGTGACCTGCGCAGTTGCAAAAGAGGCGAAAGAGGCGGGCGCAGACCTCATTTTGTCCCATCACCCTATACTTTTTGACGGCACAAAAAGGATAACCTCAGATACTGCTGAGGGCAGACTTATTTCCGAGCTTTTGCAAAACAATCTTTGCGTATATTCCGCACATACAAACTGCGATGTCGGGAAAAACGGCATAAATGCCCGTCTTGCAGAGATTTTTAATCTTACAGATATTGAATTGTTAGAAGATAACGGGCTCGGCAGAATAGGAACGCTTGAAAAACCTGTTTCTTTCGGCGATTTCGCTCTTTGTACTAAAAAAATTTTAAATACACCGTTTGTGCGCGTCTGCGGTGATAAAAATGCACAGATTTCGCGTGTTGCCGTTGCTTCGGGCGCCTGTTCTGAAAGTATACCGACGGCTGTAAAAAAGAGTGCGGACGTTATAATAACCGCCGATATGAAGTATCACGATATGATAAATTACAGCGAGCTGGGAATTTCCATAATTGACGCAGGGCATTA
Organism: Clostridia bacterium; assembly: GCA_017553025.1. The sequence goes on from JAFZNF010000010.1 coordinate 4,073, forward strand.
TCCTACGGAAATTATTGTTACCGATATTTTTTATGAGCTTTTGTCGGGTAGGGGCATAAAACTGATAAAATCCAAAAATCCCGATATTTTTGAATTTGTTTGAAAGGAGTCCGCATATGACCGATATTCTTCTGATTTTAACCGTTTCTATGGTGTTCTTTATTCTCCTTATTGTCCTTTTTAAAGGCGGAAAGGGGGACACAAAATCCGCCGAAACTCTGCGTCTTTTGGGGGATATGATTTCTCAAAACCAAAAAAACACCGACGAATACCAGTCGAAAAAGTTTGGCGAAATTGACAAAAACATAACCGAAAAACAGGCGGAAATGAATAAGGCGGTTGTAAACAGTCTTACGGGAATGGAAACCCGTTTTAAAACCTTTGAGCAGACAAACGAGCAAAAGCTCGATTCTATGCGCGAGCTGATTTCAAAGAGTCTTTTAAAAATGCAGGAGGATAACTCAAAAAAGCTTGAGGAAATGCGCAGGACGGTTGATGAAAAACTGCAAAAATCTCTCGAAGAAAATATGACAAAATCCTTCAAAATGGTGAGCGAACGTTTGGAGCAGGTCTATAAAGGCCTTGGGGAAATGCAGACTTTGGCGCAGGGAGTAGGGGATCTGAAAAAAGTCCTTTCAAATGTAAAAACGCGGGGTATTCTGGGAGAAATCCAGCTGGGTGCAATCCTAAAGGAAATTCTTTCCCCCGAGCAGTATGAAGAAAATGTCATAACTGTGCCGGGGAGCCGTAATCCTGTTGAATTTGCAGTAAAAATGCCCAGCGGAGACGGGTTTGTATATCTGCCCATAGACTCAAAATTCCCGGGCGACGCCTTTTATGAGCTTCAATCAGCATATGAAAACGGCGATTCAGAGCTTATAAAGACAGCCCTTGCCACACTTTTAACAAGAATTAAGGGCTTTGCAAAGGATATTCACGACAAATATATAGAACCGCCTTACACAACCGATTTTGCAATAATGTTCCTGCCTTTTGAGGGACTTTATTCCGAAGTCGTAAATCAAGGAATAGTTGAGCTTTTGCAGAATACATATAAAGTAAATATCGCAGGTCCCAGCACAATGGCCGCTCTTTTAAATTCGCTTCAAATGGGTTTCAAGACTCTTGCAATCCAAAAGCGCAGTGTCGAGGTCTGGAACATTCTCTCCTCGGTAAAGACTGAATTTGACAAGTTCGGCGACGTCCTTGCTGCAACTCAGTCACGGCTTGAACAGGCAAACAAAGAGCTCGATAAACTTGTCGGAGTCAGAACCCGTGCTATACAGCGTAAGCTGAAATCAGTGGAGTTAATCGACTCTCCGCTTGATGAAATTACAGATTTTGAGGAATAATTTCAGTCATTTTGACAAATAATGTCCTCTGTTTTTGTTAATTTTATAACAATTTCATTAAATTTTTTACTTTTTTTCAAAGAGGGTAGCATTTTTTATGGGGTTGTGCTATAATTAGGTTGATTTTTTATGATGTGTTAAAGGAGGATACAAATGAGCAATCCATTGAGTGTACCTTTTAAGGGTACAAAAGAACAGGAAGCAAAATTGAGAGAAGTAATAAAAAAGCACAAAGGCGAAAACGGTGCCGCAATTCCAGTACTTCACGAGGCACAGGATATTTACGGCTACCTTCCGATAGAAGTGCAGAAAATCATTTCTGAAGGCCTCGGCGTTCCTTTGGCTGAAATCTACGGCATTGTTACCTTTTACACTCAGTTTTCCCTTTATCCGAAGTTCGAATACGATGTAAGAGTTTGTCTGTGTACTGCCTGCTACGTTATATTCTCGGGTACGATTATTGAAAAGATTAAAGAACGCCTCGGCATTGATTTAGGACAGTGCAGCGCTGAC
>JAFZNF010000080.1 GCA_017553025.1 Clostridia bacterium
CGATAGAGCGTGTGATACAAAAGACTCTGGACTTTGAGGGCTGTGATTTTTCTGCAGAAGTCAGTGTCACGATTGTAGATGCAGATGAGATACGCAGAATTAACAAAGAAATGCGCAATATTGATGCCGTAACCGATGTTTTATCATTCCCTATGCTTGAATTTGACGAAAACAGAAAAATGATAACTGACGATTATGATTTGGACGGAGATAATCTTATGCTGGGCGATATTGTAATCTGTGCCGAGCGGGCTAAAGCTCAGGCGGAGGAATACGGACACAGTTTCTTGCGCGAAATGGCTTTTTTGACAGTTCATTCAATGTTGCATCTTTTGGGATATGACCATATGGACGGGAAACAGGAGAGTGAGATGTTTGCCCGTCAGGAGGAAATACTTAATATGCTGAAGATAACAAGAGGTGAAATATGAGTTTTTACCACGCCGTTTGCGGTTTTTTGGGAGCAATAAAAACGGAAGCGCATCTGCGGTTCCATATAATGATTGCAGTTCTCATATCAATTTTTGCGTATTTTTACGGGATAGATAAAACACAGTGGGCAGTACTTTGTTTGACAATATTCGCTGTAATCGGCGCAGAGCTTTTTAATACGGCGATTGAACAAGCAGTAAATACTGCGACAGATGAAATAAAGCCGTCGGCAAAATTTGCAAAAGATGCATCGGCAGGCGCAGTTTTAGTGCTTGCTGTTATGTCAGTCTTTGTGGGCATATGCCTGTTTGGAAACGTCGGACGGATTTTAGACACTTTAAAGTTTATATTTACTGCTAAGAGTGTTCTGTTTCCTTGCCTTTTCATAGGATTTGCTTTACTTGGATTTGTCATATACGGAGGAAAAAATGGAAAAAAGATTTAAATCGGGATTTGCTGCAATAATAGGTCTTCCTAATGTCGGGAAATCCACTCTTTTAAACGCTTTGGCAGGACAAAAAATAGCCATTGTTTCGGACAAGCCCCAGACTACCAGAAACAGAATTCTTGCAATAGTTAACGACGATAATTATCAAATAGTATTTACAGATACGCCGGGAATTCATAAACCCCATAATAAGCTGGGAGAATTTATGGTAAAGACAGCAATTGATGCTATAAATGATGTTGATATAGTAATTTTTATGGCAGATGCTGAAAGAAAAATATCACCGACGGAGCGGGAAATAGCCAAAAACATACAGAAATCGGGTGCAGAGTGTATCTTGGTAATAAATAAAGCGGATACGGTGAGGAAAGAGGAGCTTCTTCCTGTAATTGCCGATTATGCAAGTTTAAGCAATTTTTCTGCGATTGTTCCTATAAGTGCAAAGACGGGCGACGGTGTGGATATTTTGCTTGACGAAATGAAAAAACTGCTTCCTGAAGGTCCAAAATTTTATGATGAAGAGTTAATAACCGACCAGCAGGAGAAAAGTATAGCGGAAGAAATCATAAGGGAAAAAATTTTGCGGTTTTTAGATAAGGAAGTGCCGCACGGTATTGCAGTTCAAATAGAAAAGATGTCGGAGCTTGATCATATAACCAAAATTTACGCATCAATTTACTGTGAAAAGACGAGCCATAAGGGTATAATAATCGGCAAAAATGGTGAAATGCTGAAAAAAATTGGTAAATACGCAAGGTGCGATATAGAAAAAATGCTTGATAAAAAGGTTTATATGGAGCTTTGGGTAAAGGTTAGAAATGATTGGCGCAACAGCGAAAAGCAAATTCGCGGATTTGGCTTTGACGCATAACCAAAAAGTTACAGTATATTTAAAAAGAAATTACCAACCCTAACTTATAAAGGGGGTAATTTCTATGAATTTTGAAGATGTTTCGTGGGACATATTTAAGGCGACGGGGGATATTAACTCATATCTTCTGCACTGCGAGATAAAAAATGCGAGGGAAAAACAATGGACTGGGTCAAAACAAGGGCAATCGTCGCAAGAAGAACGGATTACTCCGAATCAAACTGTATGCTGACGCTTTATGCAGACAGCCTTGGAGTGATTTCTGCCTGCGTTTACGGTATTAAAAGTAAAAAGAGCCGCCTTTGCGCTGCCAGTCAGCCTCTTTGCTTTTCGGAATTTGTACTTGTGAAAACGAAGGGCGATATTTACCGGGTGGAATCCGCTGAAGTTATAGAAACCTTTTATCCCATATCCGAGGATATAAAAAAACTTGCACTTGCGGGTTATTTTCTTGATATTTTGCAGGATAGCCTTTCCGCCTCAGACGGAGAAATTCTGGCACTGTTATTAAATACGCTTTATGCGCTCTCGTATAAGGAAATAGACTGCGCTGTTGCAAAAGCGGCTTTTGAACTTAAGGTTATACAGTATTCGGGTTATGAGCCAAATCTTGATGCTTGCATAAAATGCGGAAGTAAAGATTGCTTAGAGGCTTTTGATTTTTCGGGCGGGACTGTCTGTAAGGCTTGCAGGGCGCATAGCTCGGCAAATCTTCCGCAGGACGTAAAAGAGGCTATGAGGTACATATTAAAATCGGACACAAAGCGTCTGTTTTCCTTTCTTTTACCGCAAAATGCCAAGGAGATACTTTCGCAAATATGCGAAAGCTATATTTTAACAAAAAGCGAAAAACATTATAAATCGCTTGAATACTATAAAAAAATAATATAAGGAGTAATGTACATATGGAAAGACGTGACAAACGCAATTATTATCTTGATATTGCCCAGACAGTGGCGGAAAGGGGTACTTGCCTCCGCCGTAATTACGGGGCCATTATCGTGAAAAATGACGAGATTATTTCAACAGGCTATGTCGGTGCACCCAGGGGCAGGAAGAACTGCAGTGATTTGGGTGTTTGTATCCGTCAAAAATTTCAAATTCCGCGCGGTGAACGCTATGAAATGTGCCGCAGCGTACACGCTGAAGCAAACGCTATAATTTCTGCCTCCCGCCACGAGCTTATAGGTGCAACGCTTTACCTTGTAGGTCTTGAAATGTCCGACGGAAGCATTGTTAAGGGAAGCTGCTGCTGTTCGATGTGCAAGAGAATGGTTATAAATGCAGGCATAGATGCGGTAGTTATCCGCGACACCGAGGAAGATTACAGAATTATAAAGGTGCAGGAATGGATTGACAACGATGAAAGTCTTGACGGCGCACGCGGATATTAAAAAAATAAGAAAAAATTTGAAAAAGTGCTTGCTTTTTCAGTTTTGATGTGTTAGAATAGTTGGGTATTATGTATTAAATTATTCGGAGGTGAAATTATGCCTAACATCAAATCAGCGAAAAAGCGTGTTTTGGTTATCGAAAAGAAGACATTGATAAACCAGATGCACAAAACAGCACTTAAAACTGCTGTAAAAAGATTTGAGACAGCTGCAGAGGAAAATAACCTTGACGAAGCAAAGGCTTTGTTCTGTGAGGCTGTATCAAAACTTGATAAGGGCGTTAAGCAGGGTATTCTCCATAAGAACACCGCTGCAAGAAAAAAATCTCAGCTTGCGTTGAAGCTTGCAAAGATTAGTTCTAAGTAAAAAATGCCGCCATAGGGCGGCTTTTTTGTTAAAAATATGTTGACAGCACAGATGCTATATGCTATAATGCAAAGCATACTATTTATATAGGCTTTTAAAGGAGGTCACAGCTTATGAAAAGAGTAGTTACAATACAGGACATATCGTGTTTTGGCAAGTGTTCGCTAACGGTTGCGCTTCCCATAATTTCTGCAATGGGCGTTGAGGCGGCAATACTTCCGACAGCGGTTTTGTCAACACATACAGGCGGATTTAAGAATTTTACCTTTCGCGATTTGTCGGAGGATATTACTAAAATTTTTGACCATTGGGAAAGCGAAAATATCCGGTTTGATGCGATTTATACTGGGTATTTGGGTTCTTTTGAACAGATTGATTTAATGAAGAGCTTTATAGATAAAAAGCCTCAAAAAACTCTTGCTTTTGTTGACCCTGCTATGGCGGATAACGGAAAGCTTTATACAGGATTTACTCCTGAATTTGCACATCATATGCTGACTCTCTGCCAAAAGGCGGATATAATAGTTCCGAATATAACCGAGGCATCTTTTATGCTTGATGTTCCGTATATGGAAGAGGGATATGATAAAGCGTATGTGGAGGATATTTTAAAGAAATTTGCGGATATGGGTATAAAAACTCCCGTTTTGACTGGTGTTAGTTTAGAACCCGATAAACTCGGCGTTGCTATGTATGACAGCGAAAAGGATGAGTTTTTCTACTACTTTAATGATAAAATTGATGCAAAATTTCACGGTACGGGCGACATTTTTTCATCTGTTGCAATCGGTGGTATTATGCGGGGTATGGACATAAAAGAAGCGCTCAAATTGGCGGCAGATTATGTGGTTGAATGTATCAAGGTTACAATGCCTGATAAGGATAAGCATTGGTACGGAGTGGAGTTTGAAAAAACAATACCATATTTGGTTGAAAGACTATAAAAATAGCGGAGATGTAATCTCCGCTATTTTTATTATGTAGGACATTACTGCAAAAGCAGTAATGACGGAACAACAAAACTGCTACCTTGTACCCACGCCCGCAGGCGGAGCTTTTATTAAAGCTTTTTTATTTTGGTAAGACGCAGGTATTTTTCGCGCGTTGCAAGACCGCCCCTTATGTGGCGCTCTGCCTTGTTCTTATCAAGCACGGCGTGTACCTTTACGGCGAGCGTCGGGTTTAAATCAGACAGTCTTTCGGTTATGTCTTTATGTACGGTTGATTTTGAAACGTTATATTTTTTTGCGGCACGTCTTACAGTGGTTTTGTTTTCCAGAATGTATTGTGCGAGCTCCAAGACTCGCTCCTCAATGTAATCCTTCATTATTCTCCCCCTAAATCAAGCTATGGTACAATATATGAGGATTTTTTAAAAAATATTTGTTTTTTAAAACAAAAAACTCGCATTAAAATTTCATATGATCGTCAAACGGTGCCTGTTTAAATAAGATTTTACAATACAATGCAAAAAATGTGTAGTTTTTTATATTTGATTCGTTTTTAAAGTGAGATTATATTTGGTATTAAACATTGCGAGTACTATCATTCTAAAGCACATTCGTAAAATTTTAAGTATCCCAAAAAGGCGGGTAAAAGTGTTGACAAAAAACTTGTTCTGTAAAGGAGGAATAATTGTGAAGTTATTTATAAGATTCTTAGTTATTATGTCATTTTGGATGACAGCCGGTGTAGTAAGTGCGCAG
>JAFZNF010000081.1 GCA_017553025.1 Clostridia bacterium
AAGGCTTATCGGCCTTGGGTATGAAGAAAATCTTGCAAAAGATACAGCCGAAGCCATGGTAAACGGGGATATGGAAAAAATGCTCGAAGGCCAAAGAAAGCACCTTGAAAGTTTTGAAAAGAAAATCAGGGAAGGCGCTTTAAAAAGCACACCTAAACCCGTTGGGGATGCAGTCGGAAGTAGCCCGATGACACTTAAAGATTTAAGGAAATTGTCATCTGCCGAAAGGTACGAATTTTCAAGGCAATTTCCTGAACAGTACAAAGAATTATATGGAGGTAACTGATTATGTCACACACAATTTATGATAATTTTTATCTTTCAAACGAAATAGAGGATCAATTTAATTCGCATTTGGACATGCAAAGATTTTGCACTGTCGACAACTCTCTTGCAGGTCAACCCGGAATGCTTAGAAAAATTAATGTATATCAGGCAACCGATGCAACCGAAAAACTTGGAATCGGCGAAGGAAACACCGGCTCGATTGAAGTATCTTTCACGCCAAGAGAGTATAGAATCCAGCTTGCACAAAATAGGTTTAAATACTACGATGAGCAAGCCATGACCGACCCGATGCTCGTTCCTACGGGAGTAAGGCATATGGGAACGGATATGTTTAATACCGTAAACGCAGATATTTTTGCGGAGTTTAACAAAGCAACAAAAGTAGTTGTTACAAACACTCTTAACTTTAACTGCTTTGCAGATGCGCAAAGCATGTACAGATTTTCAGAAGACATCGAAGGCAAAAGAATGTTTGCTTTTGTTTCTCCTTCCGATGTTGCAACTCTTAGGAAAAACCTTAAAGACGACCTTAAATATGTTGAAGCTTTCGTAAGAGCGGGATATATCGGAACGGTTGCCGGAGTTGATATATTCTCCAAACAAGACGCTATTCCCGGAACGATTTGTACGGCAGATCAAAAAGCGGTAACGCTGTTTAACAAAAAAGGCACGGAAGTAGAGCAAATTGGAGAAGGCGTGCGTTCTGAAACTGCGGCTAATGTAAGGGAAAACACAATTTTTGCAAGAAAATACTACATCGCCGCTTTAACAGACGAAAGAGAAGCTGTAAAAATCGTAAAAGGAACAGCAACCGAAACAGCTGATACTTCGGTAAATAACTCAAAAACTTACTATGCTCAGTCCGGCCTTGGATATGTAAAAGTAACTCCTACCGAAGGTGCAAACCCCGCAAGCGAAGGCTGGTATGAAATTTCTGCGGATTTTTAAAAAGCTTGTCTGTAAACGCAGACATTCAGGCAAGCACGGACTTATTCGGTAAGTCTGCACAGGATCTTCAAAGCGGAGTTTATGCTTCCGGAGATATTATTCACGGAACGCTAAACTACGTAACCGGCTACACGGGATTTAGCGGGGACGCTACCGAGCAGTCAGGTAACTACCTTGCTATTTACGTTGACACCGAAAAAGATGTAGACTCCGTTACCGTGGAGCTTTTGGGCGGAACGCTCGGTCACCCGGTAACTCTTGACAGCGACAGAATTATCGTAATTCGTATTACCGATACTTCTACTCAAAAAGTCAAAGTAACCGCTTACAAAAACGGACTTAGCCAAGAAAAGACCTACGTCCTTACGGGACTTACTTTAAGTGTTTAGGAGGGGTAAAAATGCCGGTAACTTTGCCAAACAAAGGACAAGCAAAAGAAAAACCTCAAAAGGAAGAAAAAAAGACTAAAAAAGAGTCTAAAAAATAGCAAAAGGAGGCGGATAGCATGACGGATCAAGAAAAAATAACCGCTCTTAGAAATATAGTTGGTGGCTCTGATACTGACGAAGTGCTTTCCACCTATCTAAATCTTGCAGGGAAAAAGATAATAGCGAAAGCCTACCCGTATAAAGCAGATGATGGCGCCGTGCCTTCGCAGTACGAGTATCTTCAAATTGAGATAGCCGCATACATGATGAATAAACGTGGTGCGGAAGGACAAGTAACTCACACAGAAAATGGACTTCAGCGGCAGTACGAAAACGCAGACGTTCCTTATTCGATGCTAAAAACAATAACCCCTTTTTGCGGCTCTGTCGGAGGTTAAAATGCGGTGTATGAAGATAAACAAAAGCAGACTTTATGTTGCCTCATACCAAAGCAAAAGCGAAATTGTCGATGAATGGGGTAACAAAACAGGAGAATATGACCGTACTTATACCGTACCTACTGAATTTTATGCATATGTTTCCCCTGCCAAAGGTGAAGCAAACACAAGAAGGTTCGGGGAAATGATTTCTTATGACAAGGTTATTGTTGTTGATAACGAGGCACCTTTTATTGACGAGTTAAGCATTTTGTGGGTGGACACTATGCCGGAGTTTGACAGTTTAGGGAATCTTAAAAAAGGCCTCGATGGTGAAGTTATTACCCCTCATGATTATATAGTCAAAAAGGTCGCTAGGAGCTTAAATTCAAGCATAATTGCCATAAGGAAGGTAAATGTGAGTGAATAAAAAAACTATAAAAATTGAGCTATCTGAAAAAGGAATAGAGCGGGCTATAAAAGAGCTTGAGCAGTACGAAAAAGATCTGAAAAAGAAAATAAATCTCCTAAAAGAAAAGGTAGCTGAATTTATAGCTAGCAAAGCAGGAGCCGGTTTCCTGGGAGCCATTTCTGATGACTTGCTTCCGGGAAGCGGCGGCCCGAGATACGCAAATGTAGATGTCACGATTAAACAAGATGGCGATATTTTTATAGTTATTGCAAACGGATCTGATGCCGTGTGGGTAGAGTTCGGAGCGGGCGTTTATCACAACGGCCCTGTGGGGTCAAGTCCTAACCCGCTCGGCGCAAAGCTCGGGTTTAGTATCGGAGGTTATGGAAAGAATAAAGGCAAGCGGGACACTTGGGGTTTCAAAGACGACTCCGGAGAAAGATTCCTTACTCACGGTACTCCCGCAAGTATGCCTATGTACAAAGCTTTAGAGTCTGCAACCGAGGATTTGAGAAGTATTGTAAGAGAGGTCTTTGACGGAAATGATTGATATTGAAAACGATGTTTACTCAGCGGTTGAAACGGCTTTGAAAGCCGAATACCCAAATATTTTTATGGCCGGAGAATATGTACCGGCTCCGGCAAGTTTTCCGTGTGTTTCGTTTGTGGAAGTAATCAATTCTATTTACAGAGAATCTTCGACAAACGAACAAATAGAAAACCATGCGGTAATTACTTACGAAGTAAATGTGTACTCAAACAAAACCAAAGGCAAGAAAACTCAGTGCAAAAAGATAATGAGTCTAATAGATGAGAAAATGGCAAGGCTTGGCTTTGCGAGAAGATTTTTGCAGCCGCTTCCAAACATGGCGGATGCAACTATTTACAGAATACTTGCTCGCTACCAAGGTGTAGCGGATAGAAGCAAAACAATTTATAGGAGGTAAAACTATGGCAATTTCAACTTATAAAGTATTTTTAATGCACAGCGCCGACAATGGTGCGAGCTATTCTAAGCTTATAGACATTAAGGACTTCCCCGATCTTGGAGGCGATCCCGAGCAGCTTGAAACCACAACTCTTTCCGACAAGATGAACACCTATATTCCGGGTATTCAGTCGCTTGACGGACTTGAATTTACAGCTAACTACACCGCTTCTGAATTTGCAAGAATTAAAGCAATGGAAGAAGATGAGTACGGCTCTAAGATAGACCACTATTTTGCCGTATGGTTCGGCGGAGTCGGCGAAGGCGCAGGCCTTACTCCGAACGGAAATGATGGTAAATTTAAGTTCAGAGGCAAGCTCTCGGTATATCCAACCGGCGGCGGAGTAAACGAAGTCGTAGATCTTAAAATCTCGATTTCTCCGTCTACTCCGATTGAATTTGAGCAAGGCGGCGCAGCGGGAACAACTTATACCATAACTTACAGCGCCAATGGCGGCACCGGAACGGTAGCTTCTCAAATAGCAGGCGCAGGAAACGTAGTTGCTCTTAGCTCGGGCGGCGGCCTCACGGCTCCTTCGGACAAAGTATTTGCCGGCTGGGCCACAAGCTCCGGCGCTGCCTCTGCCGACTACGAAGGCGGCGAGAGCTACACCGTAGGTGAGGACACTACGCTTTACGCAGTATGGGCAAATGCATAATAAATAAAATAGCAATAAATATATAGTTAGGAGATAAAACTAATGAGTAAACAGCTTACTTTCACTTACAAAGACAAAGAATACACACTGGAATTTACAAGAAAAACGGTAACGGAGCTAGAAAGGAAAGGATTGGTCGTCAGCGAATTTGGCGAAAGACCCATGACCGTACTTCCGACTTTGTTTGCCGGAGCTTTTCTTGCACACCATAGGTACACAAAGCAAGAGGTTATTGACGACATCTTTAAACACATGGTGGATAAAGAGGGGTTGGTAAACAAACTTGCGGAGCTTTACAATGAGCCTATGGCCGAACTGGTTGAAGAGCCGGAAGAAGGCGACGAGGGAAACGTAAACTGGACAGCGAGTTGGTAAGTAGCTCCCTGCCCGAAAAGGAGGGGAGCGGTGAAGAAAAAGCCGCCCCCCTTAATACTTACGCCGAAACTTTTGAAAAGCTTTGCCCGTACTACATTGCAATCGGCATGACTTATGATCAGTACTGGAACGGCGACCCCGAAATAGCAAAGTTTTACAGACAAGCCCAAAAAACAAAAATGAGCCTTAAAAACAGAGAGCTTTGGCTCATGGGCGCATATATTTATGAAGCTCTTTGCGATGTATCTCCGGTTTTAAATGCAAACGCCAAAAAAGGCACTAAACCACTTCCTTGGAGAAGCGAGCCTATACCTATAACAAAAGAGGAAATGAAAGTCAAAGAGGAAAAAGAAAACAAAGCAAGATACATCAAAAACAAAAAAAGATTTGAAAGTATGGTTATGCTTAACAATAAAAGATTTGAAGGTGGGTGATATTAATGGCTGAAAACGCAAACGGTGTAGAAATAAGCTCCCTTTCTCTTAAAATTAAGTCTGACTCAGAGGGGGCTATAAAAGGTCTTGAAAAATTAAAAGAAACCCTTGGCAAACTTAAAGCCTCGGCAAACACGAGCTTTATGGGTGTTAATAAAATCAAAAAGCTTTCGGATTCTCTTTTAAGGCTAAGAGATTCCGCTGCCGGTATAAGGCTTGGGGCTGTTGCGTCGGGGTTAAATAAAGTAGGGCAAGCCATATCTTCTCTCGGGTCTAATCTTGACAATCTATCAAAGCTTGCTCGGATGCTTGAAAGTATTAAAAGCGCTTCGGCTTCGATGCCTCTAATCGGCGGAGGAGCAAAAAGCATAGCAGACTCCGTAAACAAGTATTTGCTGTCAGAGCTTGGCAAAATACAAAGCAGCATGACTCAGGAGAATTTAGCCGGCGGAGATATATCAGGTGGCATAAAAAAATCACTAGGGCCACTTAAACAGTTTAACGAAGAACTCGGGGAAAATGCCAAGAAAAGTTCCGGCATGTTCGCTTTTGCTATCGAAAAGGTTAAAAGTTCGCTTGGCGGTATGTCCCCGGCTGCAGATACATTTAAAAGGTCAATATCTAGTATTGCGCAGCCTATGAAATCAATCGGCGGCAGAATAGCAAACATTTTTAGTTACAGAGCTATAAGATTTGCCATGCACCAAATTACGCAGGCGTTTAAAGAAGGAATAAATAACGCTTACGAGTACAGTAAAGCCGTAGGCGGAAGTTTTTCGGGAAGCATGGATAGACTGGCGACAAGTGCGCTTTATTTGAAAAATAGCCTCGGAGGGTTACTTGCCCCTCTTGTAGCTTCGCTTGCTCCGGTTGTTGAATGGATAATTGACAAAATATCTATTGTTCTTAATTATGTAAATCAGTTTGTATCTGCTTTGTCCGGCAAAACAACATGGCTTAAAGCCAAAGAGTATTCGGTGCAGTATGCAAACTCGGCAACAAAAGCAGGCAAGGCGGCGGCGAATGCCGGCAAGTCCGCTACTAAATCAGCAAACCAAGTAGCCAACGCCGTTAAAAAAGCCACACTCGGAATAGACGAGCTTAATATGATCGAGAAGAAAAAATCAGGCAAAGCAAGCGGCGGAGGCTCAGGGATAGGTGGCGGCGGCGGAATAAATACGCCCGACTACTCAAAAATGTTTGAAGAAATCCCTATTGATAGCGGCATTTTAAATATGTTTAAAAGCAACCTTTTTGAAATAAGAGCCTTGGTGGATGCAGCTTTATTTACAATCGGAGCCGTACTTTTGTTTTCCGGCCATCCGTTGCTTGGCATAGGTCTTATGATTTATGCGGGTGCGGATTATGTAAAAAACGTTTCGGAAAACTGGGATTATGTTAAGCAAAAATTGCAAGGTCCTATGGGGATATTTGCATCCATAGCCGGGGCAACCGCTATTTTACTCGGTTCGGTGCTTTTGTTTTCAGGAAACCCGTTAACAATGGGTCTTGGCCTTGGTCTTATATTCATGGGTGCATCCAGCATAGCGCTTTCGATTTCAGCAAACTGGGATTATATACAAGAAAAATTGAAAGGGCCGCTTGGAACATTTACAAAAATAGCCGGAGCGGTTGCTGTTTTGTTCGGAACGCTACTTTTATTTTCAGGAAACCCTCTTTTAACCGGTCTTGGATTTGGGCTTTTGCTGTTAGGTCTTGGTGGCATTGCTCTTGCGGTTACCGCCGATTGGGGTTGGGCGCCGAATAAAATAGGCAGCATATTAAAAGATATAGTTGCGATACTCGGGGCCGTAGGCGTAGCTGCAATAGGAATTGGAATTTTGCTTTGCTGCGCTCAAATTTGGGGGCTTGGCCTTGGTATGATAGCATCCGGCGCAGCAATGGTGTTTTCTGCGCTTAGTTTTAATCCGCAAGGGTTTGCAAATGTATTAGGTTCGATTGGCAAATGGATTGCCAAAAAGGTGGTCGGATGGCTCGGACGCAATAGCGGGGCTAGGATGTTTGTAGGACTTATGATGATGTTTTGCGGTAAGTTTGAAGAAGGAGCGCAAATTTTATCCGAAGCGGGTCTTGATTTTTTAACGCACGGTCTTACCGGGTACGATCCTGATAAATTTGCAGATAGAGTTATCGGACCCTTAGAAAATACACTGGAAGATTTAGGCATCGTTACCTCGAAAGCCGGCGACAAGGTGAAATCAGCCTCGGAAGTATTTAAAGAAGCCGGAGAAAAGATACCGAATAATTTTAACGAAGGATTTAAAAGCGGCGCCGAGCAAACAAAAATGCAGCTTGCTTCATGGTCCGACAACCTTCAAAAATGGACAATAACCGAAAAAGTAAACGAAGATTTTAAAAGCGCCGGAGAAAAAGCAACTTCAAGTTTTAATGAAGGATTTAAAAGCGGGGCCAAAGAAATCTCCGGGCAAAAGGTAGCCGAAGGGTTTGCGAATTCAGGGCTTAAAGAAGGCTTTAAGGGTGCCGGAGAAAAAGCAACTTCAAGTTTTAATAGCGGAGTTGAAGATTCTTTTCCGGGCGGAAGGAAAATCCTTGAAGATTGGGGCAAAAAAGCGAAAGTTTGGTTTGAAGGCAGCGGCAAAGATAACATAGGCAATAAATTTAATGACACCGGCTCCGGAGTGGTTGATAAATTCGATGAGGGAATCGAAAGCTCGAAACCAATCTCGCAAGATGCGATGAGCCAGTGGTCCAGTTCGCTTGATGAATCGTTTAAAAAACCAACCGGTGGCAAAAATATATTCGAAAGATTTTTAGAAACCGGTAAAGGAATGTGGGAAAGCCTAAAAAGTGGAATAGCGCAGGCGGTCAAAGCTTCCGGCAACTTTTTCTCGTGGTTAGGAAACACTGTTTCCGATTGGCTTAAACCTATTGCAGATGGGTTTGTGCAGTCCGGTAGAGATTGCTTCGGTGGGTATTTAAAAGGATTCGAGAAAAAAGCGAAAGACCCGGCAAGTGCGGCTCTACTTAAAAAATATGCAAAATCCGCACTAGCCTCATTTAACGAAGGCGTAAAAGTAGAATCTCCATCCAAGCTATTTATGAAATCAGGTGAGTATTCGGTAGAAGGATATAACCTAGGAATAGAAAAAGAAATGGGAACTACCGAGAATCTCCTTAGAACCTTCGGCGAATCTTTGGGCAAATACCTATCTCCCACTTTGGGCATTGGCGTTGATTCTTCCGAACTTAAATATGGTCTTGAAGATTACAGCAAAAATGTAAGCGCAGAGGTAAATTCAAAAAGCAAAGTATCTGTTGAGGGCATTAAAGAAGGAATTGAGCAATTTTTCAAAGAAGAAATTTTGCCGCTTGTAGGTCAAATGGCAGTTGATGTAAGGCGCCAAGCCGACAAAGAAGAAAAGACAGTTTTAGAAATAGACGGGGCGGTGGTAGGAGAAACAATAACCAGAAAGCAAGAGGCAAACGGATATGTTTTTGCAAGATAAAGTAAAGGAGGCCTTGGTAAAATGAGCAGCTATATAAAAATAGAAGATCTCGAGCTACCCTCTCCGAAAAGAGGCGTTAAACCCACAGTAGCAACCGTTGTAAACGAAGGCCGCAATGCCAATGCAACAATAGTCGGGCAGAAAATAGGCAGAGATCAATTTAAAATTGATGAGCTTGAATGGCCTTGGCTCAGCGCAAGTCAGTGGTCTACCATTTTAAAAAAACTCAGTAAGTTTGTTGTCGATGTAACATTTACAAACCCGGTTACAAACAAGAAAATAACAATAGAGATGTACTGCGGAAACAGAACGGCGGAGCCTTACTATCTTGACGATTCCACCGCAAAACCCACCTATTACCGAAATTGCAAAGTTAATTTAATTGATATGGGCAGACCCATAAAGTGGAGCGAGGGGTGATATGGCTTGCAAAGAGTATCTGAAAGATATAAAAGGGCAATAAGGCAGCCGATAAGAGAAAGAGGCTATATACAAATTTCCTTTGGCGTAATAAATAACGCAGTGCAAATGAAAGCAAGCATAGACAGCTCAGGGAGCTTTACTTACTACTCAAACAACAAAGTAATATTTGATTCCAAAACAGAGCTTGACAGCTATGCAACATTCGAAAAAAACAGAAATAAGCTCGATGGGTCGATGCGATTTTTACCACGCATCGGCTCACAAGCCAAGGTTTCTAATGTGGGTTTGGTAGGTGGAAGCATAATCTCTGCCGGTAACCCTTACAGCGTAAGAATTAATTTCGGTGTTTCAGCAAGGCAAGTTAAAGGCCTTACTATTGATTTTGGGGAAAATTATGCTACCGATTTTGATATAGTGGCTACTTCGGGGACAAAACAAGTAAGAAATAATACTGATCCAAGATGGCATACAGAAGATGTAATAGGACCCACTGATTATATAGTAATAACCGTATACTCTATGAAAGAAGAAAATACAAGGCTTAGAATAAACTCTATTTTGTTTGGCTATGGACTTGTTTATTATAACGACTCAGTTATAAGTTCCTCGCTTAGTAGCTACATATCTCCGATAGGTAGCAATGTTCCTCAAATTGATTTTACGGTTACTCTTGATAATACAGACGGCTATTTTGATGTAGATAATCCAATCTCTGCGATAAACTTTCTTGAAACGGGACAAGTTTTAAATGTAATGTACGGCTATGAACTTCCACTCGAAGACGGCGAAGGCGACCCTGAAATAGAATGGATTCAAGGCGCAAAGCTTTACTGCTCAAAATGGCAGTCAAACGACTCCACCGCTACAATAAGCGGGCAAGATGTATTTAGGTCAATGGATTCGGAGTATTATAAAGGTGTATACTCCCCAAACGGCGAAAGCTTTTATAACCTTGCAAAAGCCGTTCTTGACGACCACGGAGAAACAGACTACTATATAGACCCAAAACTAAAAACCCTTTATACCAAAAACCCGATTCCGAGAGTAAAGCACAAGGAAGCGCTGCAAATAATAGCCAACGCCTGCAGATGTACCTTATCTCAAACAAGAGATGGCAAGATATCAATTAAGTCAAATTATAGGCCTCAAATAAGCGCTTCTTGCAACGGACAGTTATCATATTCAGACGTAAGCCAAGTGCTAAACGGAAACAAAAAATATGAATATGCTTCTTTTTCAAATAGTTACACAAGACTCGATGGCACGATGTATTTTGTTCCGAGAACCGCTCCCCCGAGCTATGAAGTAGGCTACATTTCGTCTTATATATCTGACTCAAACGGACAATTTGTTACAAATCCTGTTGTAACATTGTTACAAGATGCGCAACACGCATATTACAGCATGAGGCTGGTATTCGCAGAACCTTTGCCAAGCGAATTTGTAGTAAGGACCTATAACGATAATGTTCTTGTTGAAACAATTTCTTTCCCAAATGAGGATTGCCCTGAGATAACAAAAGACACATATGTGCCACATGAGTTTTACGATTTTGACAAAATGGAAATAGAGTTTACAAAAACCAAATTGCCTTACAGCCGTATCTTTTTACAAAATATATACTTCGATGACGTGTCCGATTTTGTAATTACCCTTGACGACATAATTGGCAGTCCGGTGGCAAAGAAGCTGGAAAATATACAAGAAATTGTTGTCCCGTGTTACAATTATACCGAGGGCGGCGAAAGAGAGGATTTACTTTCAAAAGAAGTAGAGGTAGCTCAAAACGATACCGATATATTCTATTTCCCCGAGCCTTGTTATGACTACTCGGCTGAATTTGATGGCTCTACTTCAAATGTTACTATTTTAAATTCCGGAAGCTACTACGCAGAAGTCAAGTTTTTGATTTCGGGAAAGCACGATCTTAAAATATCGGGTAGGAAATATAGAAAGTCAGAGCAGTATGCATCAAATAAAATATATAGCCACAGCCAAGAAGGAAAAACAAAAAAGTGGGAAAATCCTTTAATTTCTGATATGGGTATGGCAAATGATTTACTGGGCTGGCTTACGCAGTATTACACCCCCGATATTGAGTATGAATATTCAGGCAGAGGATATCCCGAACTTGATGTAAATGACGTGGTAGCGCAAGAAAGGAAGTTAAAAGGAAATAGCGCAGCAAGCACAGGCAAGGTAAATGTTAATGTGTATAAGCACGTGTTTAACTTCAACGGGGCTTTTAGCGGAAGAGTAACCGCAAAAAGAGTAATAAACGAAAGGGAGTGAGCGGCTTTGTCATGGCAGACACCTAAAACAAATTGGAAGTCTGAATTTGACTTAGATGGTAATTATATAGGCGACTGGTTCGGTGCAAGCGATTTTAATAGGATAAAAAATAACTTAGAGTATTTAAAAGATCTTGCAAATACCATGTACCCGGCATTTACAATAAACGATTTAGGTAGCGACAGAACTTATGGGGATTATGGTCCTTACGCAGATGAGATAAACAGTCTTGAAGAAAATCTTTATACCATAAACGAAAACACTACAAAGAAGCCTGAATATCAAAACTATCCTACTTACAGCGAAAACGGTATTATTATGGATGCGGAAGAACTTAACAGAATTGAAAGCGCTACTCTTGATATTTACAATATTCTAAATAATCAGTATATTGGTAGAAGGATGCTTACGTGGAGGCTTGGCGCTCCGAACAGTGGGTATCTACATGGAATGTAAAAGGAGGAGTTTAAATGCCTTGGACTAATTTGCCCACCAACTATGCCGATGCGCAGTGGACGGGCGACAGAAAGTACACAATAAATTTAGGAAGTGGTGGAACCTATCAAAATGCCACTATTACAGATACAACCGAGTATTCCCCGACTACACCCGGTGGAAACTACTTCTATGGTGCAAATGATGCCAACCAAACAAACGATGCTATAAATAAAATAGTAGCAGCACAAGGTGGAGAAGTTTTGTATTATAACGCAAGCGGAACAAACGGGACAATTACTCTTTCCGAGGCTTGCGAGAACTTTCAATATATTGAAATATATTTTTCGGGTAGCGCAAAGGCATCTGTAAAGTTTTACGTAGACAGCGAAAAAACCGTAGACCTTAATAACTATAATATTTGGAGCGGAGATGACAAATTTATCTACTGGCGCCATGCGGTCGTGGTCTTTTCGCAAAACACGGTTACTTGGAGCAAAAACGCATGG
>JAFZNF010000082.1 GCA_017553025.1 Clostridia bacterium
CATCAACATTTTCGCCCATAATGTATTCTCTTGCAAGAGTTTCCTCCATGGTATATGAAGTCAGCGAATAAAGCCCAGGAAGGTCAACAAGGTTAAAGGTATGACCGTGATAATTCATTTTTCCTTCAATTTTTTCAACCGTTACACCAGGCCAGTTTGCAACCTTTAAGTTTGCGCCCGTATATGCGTTAAAAAGTGTGGTTTTTCCGCAATTCGGATTTCCTATAAATGCAATATTCAGCTCCGCCATTTTAATCCTCCAAAAAAATTCCGTCACAAAATCTCTTGCCGACAGCAAAACGCGTTCCGCGTACCTTTATAATCATAGGTCCCGACGGCTTTTTATTTAAAACGGCTATCTTTGTGCCGTGTGTCATACCGAGCATCTGCAACCGCCTTTTCACCTTGAGGTCAAGTTCGATTTTTTCGACTGTATGAAAAGAGTTCTTTTTTGCCTCCGATAATTTCAAAATAATCTTCCCCTTTTGATAAAATTATGCATTAACAGGATATACTTTAGCATTTTTTACTTATTTTGTCAATTACGGTCAAGATTATTTTATGCAAAATGTGTAATCATAAGTATTGGGATTTAATTGACAAAAAGGTAAAAATATTGTATTATATAGTACTGTGAGGTGATTGTATGAAGATTTTGTATGTTGCTTCTGAGGCAGCGCCTTTCGTAAAGACGGGAGGACTTGGTGATGTTGCAGGTTCACTTCCTGTAACATTAAAGCAAAAAGGCGAAGATGTAAGAGTGATGCTGCCGCTTTATCGCTGTATTGACTCAAAATACAGGCAGAATATGAACTATATAACAAATATTTACGTGGATATTGGCTGGAGAAAGCAGTATTGCGGCGTATTCTCAATGGAATATAAAGGAACTACTTACTATTTTGTTGATAACGAATACTATTTCGGCGGTGATAAGCCGTATGATTTTATACACCTTGACTGTGAGAAATTCATTTTTTTCTCAAAGGCGGTTCTATCGCTTCTGCCGACGCTTGATTTCAGACCCGATGTCATAAACTGCAACGACTGGCAGACTGCACCTATTCCCGTTTTTTTGGACACGTTCTATGATAACCCGTTTTATAGGGGAATAAAGACGGTTATGACAATCCACAATCTGAAATTTCAGGGACGCTGGGATTTGGAGAAAATCAAGGACGCTATGGCGGTCGGCGATTACTACTTCACAAGCGATAAGCTTGAGTACTATAAGGACGCGAATTTGTTAAAAGGCGGGCTTGTTTACGCAAATAAGATTACTACAGTTTCCGAAACCTATGCAAAGGAGATAATGTCGCCCGAATACGGCGAAGGACTTGACGGACTTCTGCGTGCAAGAGAGGGAGATACTGTCGGCATAGTAAACGGAATATCAGATGACTGGAATCCCGAAACCGATGATTTGATTTTTAAAAAGTATTCTAAGGGTACGGCAGGGGATAAAAAAGCCAATAAAACAGCACTTCAAAAGGAACTGAATTTGGAGATAAATCCCGATAAATTTATGGTGGGAATGGTGTCAAGACTTACAGACCAAAAGGGATTTGACCTTATTTCCTGCGTTATGGAACGCCTCTTAGACGGCGGTTATCAGATTGTAGTGCTTGGTACAGGCGATGAAAACTATGAAAATATGTTCCGATATTTTGCGGGTAAATATCCTGACAGAATGTCGGCAAATATATATTTTTCAAATGAGCTTTCACATAAAATTTACGCGTCCTGCGATGCGTTTTTGATGCCGTCAAGGTTTGAACCCTGCGGACTTTCGCAGATTATTGCTATGCGGTACGGAACACTTCCTATTGTCCGCGAAACGGGCGGATTAAAGGACACGGTAAAGGCTTATAACGAGTTTACTGGAGAGGGAACAGGCTTTTCTTTCAGCAATTATAACGCTGAAGATATGTACCACGTGATAAATTACGCTATGCGTACCTTTTACGATAGCCCCGAAGCGTGGGGAAAGCTCATAGATAATGCTATGAAACAGGATTTTTCCTGGTCGGTTTCGGCAGAAAAATACCTTGACCTATATAGAAGTATAACGGGTATAAAAAAGGAGCCTGAAAAGGTGGTAAAACCCAAAAAGGCACCGAAAAAAGCACCAAAAAAGAGAACTTCAACCTTTGAAAAGACGATAGAGGCGGACAAGGAAAAATCAGAGACCGTATGGGTAAAAGAAACATCTTCAAAAGATGAAAAAACTATAAAAAATCTTACCGAAAAAGAGAAAGAGGAGCGGCTTTTAGAGCTGAAAAAGGATATTGAAAAGACTGCCCCTAAAGCTCCGCAAGGCAAGAAGAAAACTAATAAGTCAGGAAAGGAACAGCGAAGTAATGGAAAAAAGTAGGTTAACATCGAGGGAAGCAACGCTCAAAAAGGAAATTGAAGGAAAGATTGAACGTCATTTCGGAAAGACTATTGAAGATGCGACCCCAAAGATGATTTATACAGCGTGCGCTCTGACGGCAAGAGATGAGATAATGGCGCGGTGGGCGGTTTCTCATAAGGAGGTAAAAAAGGAAGGCTCAAAGAAACTCTATTATTTGTCATTTGAATTTTTGATGGGACGGCTTTTTGCAAGCAATGTATTAAATCTTTTAGAGACTAAGGAATATAAAAACGCGGTAGCAGCGCTTGGATATGATATATCGGAAATTGCAGAGCTTGAGAACGACGCAGGACTCGGAAACGGCGGACTCGGAAGACTTGCCGCCTGCTTTATGGACTCTTTGACTACAATGGATTTGCCTGCATATGGGTGCACGATAAGATATGAATACGGACTTTTCAGGCAGAGGATAGTGGACGGATTTCAGACAGAGCTTCCAGATACCTGGCTTGAGAACGGTAATGCCTGGGAAATTGCAAGACCTGAAGAATCTGTATCTGTTAAATTCGGCGGCAAAGTTCATACCGACTGGAATGAAGGACATTTTTCCTTCCGATATGAGAATGCACATACCATAACGGCTGTTCCTTATGATGTTCCGCTTGTGGGATACGATTCAAAAATTGTCAATAAACTCCGTCTTTGGTCGGCAAAGGCACCCGACGTTATGGATATGCAGGCGTTTAACAGCGGTGATTATATACGCTCGACAGAAGAACGTCAGCTTGCGGAGCTTATTTCAAAGGTTCTGTATCCTGAGGATAATCATACCGAGGGTAAAGAACTGCGGTTAAAACAGCAGTATTTCCTGGTTTCCGCAACGCTTCAGTGGATACTCCGCGAATATGAGGACAGATACGGCTATGACTGGAAAAATCTGCCCGATAAGGCGGTAATTCATATTAACGATACCCACCCGACTCTCGCAATACCTGAGCTTATGCGTCTTTTGGTTGACGAAAAGGGACTCGGCTGGGACGAGGCGTGGGACATAACAAGGCGTACATTTGCGTATACGAACCATACGGTAATGAGCGAGGCGTTGGAAAAATGGCCTCTTGATATGTTTGAGCGCATTTTACCGAGAATATCTATGATTGTGCAGGAAATTAACAGACGCCTGATGGAAAATCTACAGATGGTTTACCCTGATGACTGGGGAAAACAGAAGTGGATGGCAATTATTTCCGATAATCAGGTATTTATGGCAAATCTTTGCCTTGCGACCTGCTTTGCGGTAAACGGCGTTTCGACGCTGCATACGAAAATACTTACAAGTGATATTTTTGCGGACTACTACAGGCTCGACACCAAGAGATTTCACGCAATCACAAACGGAATTACTTTCAGACGCTGGATTGCAAACTGCAACCCTGAGCTTACTGCACTTATTTCGTCTAAAATAGGCAACAGCTGGATTAAGGATTATACAAAACTTGAGGGAATTAAAAAATATGCAGATGACGCACAGTTCCAGAAAGAATTTGCTGAGATTAAGCACAACAACAAGGTGCGTCTTGCAAAATACATTAAAGAACATAACGGAATTGACGTAAATCCCGATTCAATTTTTGATGTACAGGCAAAGCGTCTGCACGAATATAAGCGCCAGCTTATGAATGTTCTGCATATTCTTGCGCAGTACAATATGTTGCTTGAAAGTCCCGATAAGCCATTTACACCGAAGACGTATATTTTCGGCGCAAAGGCGGCGCCTGGATATAAGCGGGCGAAACTTATCATAAAACTTATTAACTCTGTTGCGGATATGATAAATAATGATGCAAGAATTGGCGGAAAAATTAAGGTCGTATTTATCGAGAATTACGGAGTTTCAATAGCAGAAATGCTTGTAACGGCGGCAGATGTTTCCGAACAGATTTCAACGGCAGGAAAGGAAGCGTCAGGCACGGGAAATATGAAGTTTATGCTAAACGGAGCGGTAACCTGCGGAACTTTAGACGGTGCAAATGTTGAAATGCTTGAGCAGGTCGGAGAGGATAATATATATATCTTCGGTCTTAAAGCAGACGAGGTTGCAGCACGTTTAAAATTCAACAATTCTGATGAGGTTAAGACTATTTATTCCACCAATCAGGTGCTTAGAAAGGCGCTTGAGCAGCTTATTTCCGGCGAAATCGAGCCTGAAAACACACAAATTTTCCGTGACCTTTACCAAACTCTTTTGTTCGGCGATTACGGGTATCCCGACACGTATATGGTTCTTCGGGATTTTGAGGCATATTGCAATATTCAGGATAAAATTTCGGAGGATTACAATAATAAGTCCAAGTGGTGGCATATGGCGATAATGAATACTGCTTCAAGCGGATATTTCTCATCTGACAGAACTATTGCAGAATATAATGATAAAATCTGGAAGTTAAAACCGATTAAATAAGGACGCATTTTTGCGTCCTTCATTTTGGTTAAAGGAGAGAATATGAAAGCAGAGCATAATTCACAGTCGCAAATATACAGAAATCCGTTTGGCGCGCAGCCTGCGGGGAGTCAGATAATGTTGCGCCTGTCACTTACCGATGCAGGAATACCTGAATATGTAAGACTTTGTACCGATGCGGGCGGCAAGATGCAGATATTTGATATGCACTATGTTTTTGAGGCATCGGGAGTGTGTTTTTATGAGGCAAGGCTTAACCTTCCGCAAAAACCGTGCCTTTTGCGGTACTGGTTTGAGGTGTGCACGGGCGGTGAGGCGGTATTTTACGGAAATAATGACGAAAATCTCGGCGGTATCGGCAGAATATACGATAAAATTCCCGCAAATAAATTTCAGATAACGGTATATGATACTGCGTATAAAACACCGAAATGGTGGCGTGAGAGCGTTTGCTACCAGATTTTCCCCGACAGATTTTTAAACGGAACAAAAGACGGGAACTTTTTGGGTGAAAGGAACGATATCATTAAACGGAAATGGGGAGAGGTACCGTATTATAAAGCTGAGCAGTTCGGCGGAAAGTACCTTGCAAATGACTTTTTCGGCGGAAATCTTTTGGGTATTGAAAAAAAGCTTTCGTATCTTAAAAATCTCGGCATAAGCAGTATATACTTAAACCCCATTTTTGAGGCTTTTTCAAACCATCGATACGACACGGCAGATTACAAAAAAATTGACGGAATGTTAGGCACAGAGGCGGATTTTTCAAGACTCTGCAAAAAGGCGGAGGATATGGGAATACGCATTATTTTAGACGGCGTTTTTAACCACACGGGAAGTGACAGTATTTACTTTAATAAAAACGGACGATACAGTGAAATAGGCGCATATCAGTCAAAAAAATCTCCTTATTATAAGTGGTTTAATTTTATAGATTATCCTGAAAAATATGAAAGTTGGTGGGGTATAGATACCCTCCCGCAGGTAAATGAGGCATCAGCAGAGTATCAGGATTATATAATAAAGGATAAGGATTCGGTTGTTAAAAGATGGCTTAAAAAAGGCGCTTTCGGCTGGAGGATAGATGTGGTTGACGAGCTTCCCGACTTTTTTGTAAAGCTGTTAAAAAAGGCGGTAAAAGAGGAAAATCCCGACGCGGTAATAATAGGCGAGGTGTGGGAGGACGCATCGAATAAAGTGGCTTATAATGAGCTTAGAGAATACTTTTACGGCGATGAGCTTGACTCGGTTATGAATTATCCTTTAAAAAATGCGATGGTTGATTTTGCGCTTTCAAAAATAGATGCAAAAGAATTTGACAGGCGGATAATGAGTCTTAAGGAAAACTATCCGCGTCCATCATTTTACGCTGCTTTAAATTTTCTATCAACTCACGACACTGAAAGAATTCTGACCGTTATGGGCGGAAAGGAATATGGGACAAAAGATGAACAGGCTTTAGCAAAACTTTGCGGTGAGGATTTAAAAGTTGCGGAGGAAAGGCTTAAATGCCTTGTCACAATGCAGTTTACCCTCCCCGGAGTGCCTACCGTATTTTACGGCGATGAGGCGGGATGTGAGGGTTTTGCAGACCCGTTCTGCAGAGGCTGTTACCCTTGGGGGAACGAAAACCATAGCATTTTGGAGCATTACAGATATGCAATCGCCTTGCGAAACAAAAATGATGTTTTGAAAAACGGTGAATTCGAAACTGTTTATAAATATGAGAATTGCTATGGATTTATAAGATTTGATAAGAGAAGTAAAATCATAGTGCTTGTGAACTTTGGAGAAAATACCGAAATTCGCCTTGATATAGCGCGATATGGCATTTTTTCTATGAAATTAAATGACGTGGAAGAGTATTATTCTGAAGACGGCATTTTCTACCTTAAA
>JAFZNF010000083.1 GCA_017553025.1 Clostridia bacterium
TGCCTCGACGTCAATATAACTGAGTGTGTAGTCGTCTTTTTTAACCGGTATCACTTCGCCGGATATCTTTAAAAATGTTACTCCGGTCATTTTGCACGACCTCCTGATCTGAGAGTAACTCTCTGGGTTGATTTCTGTTAGGCATAACCTCTGTAAGCTTGACCTCGGTTATGCCGTCCTTGCTATCCTCTGCAAAAAGAGCGTCAAGCCCTTTTCCCAAGCCTTTTTTTGCCATTTTATCACTCCTTATTATTAGTTATAATCTCTCTTGCCAACGAAAAATATGCCTCTGCACCCTTTGAGGTAATATCATATTTTATGATAGGTTCGCCATAGCTGGGAGCCTCCGAAAGGCGTACATTTCGAGGTATTGTTGTGGTAAAGACTTTGTCTTTAAAGTGAGTTTTTACTTCCTCCAAAACCTGTTTTGACAAATTTGTGCGGGAATCGTACATAGTCGCCAAAATGCCCTCTATATCAAGGTCTTTATTCAAAGACTTTCTTATAGACTTTATAGAGCTTATCATTTGCGAAAGACCCTCAAGAGAAAAGTATTCGCATTGAATTGGAATAAGAACGCTGTCAGCGGCCGTCATAATATTTATTGTAAGCATACCGAGTGCAGGCGGTGAATCTATGATGATAAAATCATAGCTGTCCCGCACAGGCGCCAAGGCGTTTTTCAGAAAATGTTCCCTTTCTTTTTCATCTGCAAGCTCTATTTCTGCAGCGGAAAGCTCGGGCAAAGACGGAATTACGGATAAACCGCCTGTTTTTGTCTTTATAATAGCGTCCGCTGTTTTTTTGTTGTCTGCAAGACAGTCATATACCGACAGTTTTATTGTACTTTTCCCTATTCCTGCGCCTGAGGTAGCATTTCCCTGCGGGTCGCAGTCAACAAGCAGCGTCTTTTTGCCTTTATATGCAAGGCACGCCGCAAGGTTTAGTGCGGTAGTTGTCTTCCCCACTCCGCCTTTTTGATTAGAAACAGCAATAATTTTTCCCATATTCTTTCCTCATTTAAACATATTACCAATACATTATATCACAAAAAAGAAAAAAGTAAATGTTTCACGTGAACCATTTTTCATTTTTTTGAATAATTTTGTTTTTTTGGAAAAAAATAATAGGAAAAGAGGAAGAAAAAGGATACAGTATGAGTTTTTTTAATACGTTAAAGAGGTATCTTTTATACCAGCATAACGAAGAAAAAGAGGAATTTGTTCTGAAAAAGGACGGGTATAAACCTATATATGATGTACGAGAGGAAAAATCTCTGCAAAGAAAGGAAAAAATATCCCACAGCATTGAACAAAATAAACGTATTGTAAAGGAAAGATTTGATTGCTCAAAAAATGCAGATGTGGTACTGAGAGAATTATCACTAAAAGGGGACACAAAAATCTTTTTGGTGTTTTATGACGGAATGTGCAACGGCGAGATAATAAACGAAGGGATAATAAAGCCTTTGCTTCAAATACCTCACCTTGAAAAGAAGAATAGAAAATATGATGAAAAAATAATCCTTGAAACGCTTATATCGCATAATCAGGTAAAAAAAGCAGAGGATTTTGACGAAATAACGGACGGCATAAATTTTGGCGGCTGCGGAATTTTTGTAGACGGTATTGATACCGCTTTTTGCGCAGATGTAAAGGATTGGCCGCACAGGAGCGTAGAAAAGGCAAAAAACGAGCAGTCTATATACGGTCCTCAGGAGGCTTTTATAGAGATGCTCCGCGGGAATTCGGCACAGGTGAGAAAGATTTTAAAAACAGAAAAGCTCATCTGCGAGCAGGTTTCGGTGGGAAATATATCAAAAACCCCGGGCGTGATTATGTATCTTAGCGATGTTGCGAACAGAACGCTTGTCGAAGAGGTTAAACGGCGTATATGCGGAATATCTTCCGATTATATATTTTCAATAGAAGAAGTTTCGATGCTGATTGAGGAAAATCCGCTTATGATAACGGGACACATTTTGGCAACAGAGCGCCCTGACAGAGTAGCAAGAGCTGTTTCTGAGGGCAGAGTTGCCTTTATGTTAAGCGGAAGCCCGAGGGCGCTGATTTTGCCGACAAACGCTTATGAGATGACACATAGTGCGTCCGACGCATACCTGAGAGTGGACTTTGCCAATATGTCGCGCACCATACGGCTTATTGCGACGGCAATTTCGGTGCTTTTGCCGGGACTGTTTCTTGCAATAACAATGTATCACGCTGAGATGCTGCCGACATACCTTTTGTATGCTATAAGCGCATCAAGGCAAAATGTGCCGTTTCCCAGCGTTGTGGAACTTTTGCTGATGGATTTCTCCTTTGAAATGATACGCGAGGCGGGAATTCGTATGCCAAATCCCATAGGCTCAGTTTTGGGCATTGTCGGAGGCCTAATACTGGGGCAGGCGGCGGTAAGTGCAAAAATAGTAAGCCCCATTATGATAATAATAATATCTCTGACGGGCATAGGCTCTTTTGCTACGGCAGACTATTCTTTAAGCTGGACATACCGCATATTAAAAATGATTTTTATCTTAATCGGAGCCGCTTTCGGCTTTTTCGGAATAGGGCTTGGGATATTCGTATATGCAATTTTGATAGCGTCAAGCACAAGCTTCGGAATACCGTTTTTATCACCTGCGCCGGGAAATAAACTCCTCAAAAATGCCGTGTTTGTGCCGCCCGTATGGAAAATGGAACGACGTCCCGAATATCTCAAAACAAAGAAACCGAAGCGCGGTGACAAGATAAGTAAAAAATGGCAGGCGGGGAGATAAATGTTTCACGTGAAACAATTGGAGGGAAAATGACAGAAAATGAGAGAATAACCGAACGGGAAATGACGCTTTTGGTAGCAAATCTTTTGAGCGTAAAAGCCATATTTGCATTTCCAAGGACAATTTTTGAGTCAAGCGCAAACGCCGCGTGGATTGAAGTAATTTATATGTCCCTTTTGACGTGGGCGATGCTTGAGCTGTCATTTTTAACGTATAAGTTTTCTGGAAAAAAATCTATAATAGACCTTGCGGACATAATAGGAAAAAAGCCACTTAAAATCGCGGTTGCCCTGCTTGTAGTCATTGTTCTTTCGGTAAATTTTATAACCGAAGTAAGAATGTTTTCCGAGTCGGTAAAAATCATTCTTTTACCCAAAACCGACATTGAATATATTATGATATTGCTTGCGGTTACAATATGTTTGGGGCAAAAAAGCGGACTTTCCGCGGCGGCAACAATAAATGCAATTTTCTTTCCCATATGCCTCGTTTTTTTGGGATTTATAGTAATTTTTCTCGGCAAAACATACAATATGAACAATCTTTTTCCCCTTTTGGGAAACGGTACAGCAAGCATTTTAAAGGGCGGAATAAAAAACATCTCCTGCTTCAGCGATATACTTGCGGTAAATCTTTTGCTTCCGCATCTTCAGGACATAAGCATACCGAAAAAAAGCGGAAGAAAAGCGCTTTTGATTGCATCGCTTACAATGCTTTTCATTTGTCTTAGCTACGCGCTTTGCTATCCGTATCCTTGGTCAAAAGAATATCTTTTGCCCGTATATCAGCTGTCTACAAGAATACGGGCCGGGGAGTATTTTCAAAGATTTGAGGCGTTTTTTGAATTTGTCTGGGAAATATCGCAGCTTTTATATTCTACAATTTACATTTTTCTAATCAGCGAAACTCTTTCAAAAGCCTTTAATTTAAGTGACAGAACGGCGGTTTGCTACGGCGTTATTGCGGCGGTAGCACTTATCGCGTTAGAGCCGTCTTCGGTTGTGTCGGTTTTGGAGGTTTCACAGCTTGCGGATATGGCAACAGCACATTTTGCGTATCTTTTGCCTATAGTAATTCCTGTTTTGTATATCATAAAAAGAAAAAGAACGCAAAAGTCCTGATTTTGTGAGGGGAGAAAGAGCAAATGAGATTTATAAAAATTGCGCTTATTGTCTTGCTGCTGGTGAGCTTTGCAAGCTGCAAGGACGCACAGGAGCCCGAAACCTTGGGATATGTTGTTGCAATAGGCATAGATGCGCCTGATGATGAGGAAGAGGGGTATAATATTACAATTCAGTTTGCAAATCCCGATAAAATCAGCGGAGGCTCAAGCGAATCAGGAGGCAAGGGCGGAAGCGAGAGCATAGAAAACATTACGGTTCTTGCGCCGGGGATATACCCTGCGATAAATATTGCAAATCATATAATCAGCAAGAAATTCGTTTTATCACATACAAAAGTGATTGTTTTTTCCGACGAGATTGCAAAGGCGGGAGTAAAAGATTTTTTGGAGGCGATAAACAGAAACAGTGATATCCGTCCGAATATCTATTTCGCTGTAAGCAAAGGCAGTGCAAAGGAATTTCTGGAGGCAGTAGACCCGAAAACA
>JAFZNF010000084.1 GCA_017553025.1 Clostridia bacterium
CCCACTATCTGGCCGACACACCACAGATACGGGTTCCTTGAAAATGCCAGCAGGAAATTCTCTATTCCAAGTGCGAAGAGCATTGTCAGATATATAACCCGGACTCTGTCCTTGGGTTTTGGAAGAATCATTGGAAGGAAGCTTCCTATAACCATTGCCACGCCGGAACAAGCCGTTACAATTCCGTACATACTGTTACCCGCTCTGGGGATTACAAGTGCCGGAAGCACGGCGTCAAAAGCCGAGGCTGTAAGATTGACTCCTGACATAAAAAGAATAACTGTAAGAATCAGCGGTGTTCTCTTTAGGAATCGAATTCCTTCTTTCGCCAGTTTAATCACGTTATCACTTTTCGCACCATCATCCTGAATCTCAGGTAACCTAACAAAGAGCAAGAGCGTCACAAATGCGACAGCAAAAGAAAGAAGGTCAACAAATATAACCACATCCAAACCTGCAATTCCATACAGTGCTGCGGCTATGAGCGGATTTCCTATCGATATTAACGAGCGTGATAACTGCTGAAAACCGCTCGTCTTCTGATATAATTCCTTTGGAACTATGAGTGTGTATGTCACCTCTGAAGCAGGCTGCTGAACAGTATTCATAAGGCCCGAAAAGGCATTAATTACATACAGGTGCCACATTGTAAGAGTATCCGCCTTGTATAACACAAATACAACAACCGTAGTAAGCGCCGCCAAAAGGTCGCATATGAGCATGGTCTTCTTTTTATCGAATTTATCCGTTATTGCTCCGGCAAATATGCTCATAATGACATAAGGTGCATAGGTGCAGATTGTAAGCGTCGCTGTGCTCAGCGCCGAACCTGTCTTTTCATACATCCATAGTGTCAACGCAAACTCTGTTATCGCACTGCCAAGCTGCGAAAGACTCTGAGTGCTCCAGAGTATATAAAAATCTTTTAATTCCTTTATTCTGTTTTTCATGTCTATTTTCCTCCATACAAATTAGTTTTCATTTGCATGGAGCATTAACACTGCAATTAATCATGTCCTGCCTCTCTTATCAATATCCTTATTATTCAATAAATAAAAAGACATAATTACAATCAAAATCTTACACCAGGTTCCTGAAAAATCCAATTAGTATTTCCGTGTAATGATGCATAAATCTACTGTTTTCGGTTCTTTTATTCTTTGCAAAAGCTTGGTACGCAAGGAACAGGGGCGAAGGAGCCATCAGGGTTGTCATTGAGGACAATGAAAGATTTGTAATGTAAAAAAGAATAGCTTTTGGGGCCGCGACTTGGGCCGTAGCCTTTTTTGTTATTCTTCCGACCTCGGAGGCTGTTTAGGACATAAGGTAGGTGCTTTTTTCTTGACTTGTCCATCGTTCTTCCAACCTCGAATTATGTTTGAGATTTAAGGTAGGCATTTATCCCCAGTATGCTCTTTGTTTTTCCGACATTAGAAGTCATAGGGGGCATAAGGTTGGAAAAATATACGCGGCAAACACATTTTTATTCCGACCTCGGAAGTTTATTGATATAAAAGGTCGGTGTATTATCATAAACCGGCGCTTTATCTTTCCAACCTTGAACGCATTTGACACTGAAAGGTGGGAATAAATTCTTTCTGATGACAATCTGGCACCTACCTTATATGGATTTATGGGTATAAGGTCGGAAATTTGCGGCTCGCTGAGAGAATAGCCGGAATATTTAGCAAAACGGAGGGGCCGCGCTGGCGATCTGTTATTCCTTGCTTAATAGTCTCCCGTTTTGTATAATTAGTGCGGTGCAAATCACCGCAGGAGAAAAGAATGATTATTATCGCAGGACTGGGAAATCCCGGAAAAGATTACACAGGAACCCGCCACAATGCGGGGTTCATGACAATAGACGCCCTTTCGCAGAAATACGGCATTGATGTGAGCGAAAAAAAGCACAAAGCCCTCATCGGCAAGGGTGTAATAGAAGGTCACAAGGTTATCCTTGCAAAGCCTCAGACATTTATGAACAACAGCGGTGAAAGTGTGAGAGAGCTCACCGATTATTACAAGCCCGACATAGAGACGGAGCTAATAGTTATTTATGACGACATCACCCTTGATGTGGGCGGCATAAGAGTCAGGAAGAAAGGCTCTGCCGGCGGCCACAACGGAATGAAGAGCATTATTTCGCACCTCGGCACCACGGATTTTCAGCGTATCCGTGTGGGTATAGGTGAGAAGCCTCCGCGCATGGATTTGGCGGACTGGGTGCTCGGACACTTCCACAA
>JAFZNF010000085.1 GCA_017553025.1 Clostridia bacterium
AGGTAAGCGCATACTGAATGGGAAGCCGCATATCAGGCGTACCAAGCTGAGCGATAACGGCATTATCCTCATACATTACCGCAGAATGAAGCACGCTCTGTCTGTGTATTACCACCTCAATATCCTCAATATCTACGCCAAAAAGCCATTTTGCTTCAATGACCTCCAGACCCTTGTTCACAAGAGTCGAGGAATCTATCGTAACCTTTGCGCCCATATTCCAGTTGGGATGCTTCAACGCATCCTTTGGCGTTACATTTTCAAGCTCGTCAATCGTTTTACCAAAAAACGGCCCGCCCGACGCAGTTAAAATAATCTTTTTTATCCTTTTAGGATTTCCCTGAAGCGATTGAAATATCGCCGAATGTTCGCTGTCAACAGGCAGTATTTTTACGCCGTATTCCTTTGCAAGCGGCATAACAATATGTCCGCCCGTTACCAAGGTTTCCTTATTTGCAAGCGCGATATTTTTACCCGCCTTTATTGCCGCTATGGTTGGCAAAAGTCCCGCTATTCCGACAACTGCCGTAACAACGGTCTGCGATTTCGGGAAAGCCGCCGTCTCCGAAAGTCCGCCCTCCCCGGATACCACCCTGACATCAAGGTCTGCTACCTTAATTTTGAATTCTTCCGCCTTTTTGGTATCGCCGACGCATACAAGTTTGGGCAGAAATTCACGCGTTTGCCTTTCCAGAAGCTCAATATTGGAATATGCTGAAAGGGCACACACGCGTATGCCCTTATATTTTCTTGCGATTTCAAGTGTCTGTGTACCTATTGAGCCGGTTGAGCCCAATACTGTTATATTATGTTCAAATTCCATCTTTATACCTCTTAAAGAATAAAATGCATCATTACATAATAAACAAACGGAACGGCGAAAAGTACCGAGTCAAATCTGTCTAACAGTCCGCCATGTCCCGGCAGGATTTTGCCGTAATCCTTTTTCTCAAAATCACGCTTTATGCAGGATGCGGCAAGATCGCCGAGCTGTGATACTATCGAAGCGAAAAATCCCAAGACCGCAAATTTCAGAATTACTGCATTTGCAGGCATTTTTGACGTCATAATAAGCGTCATTATGATTATGTATGCTGCGCCGCCGAGCGTTGAAAATACCACGCCGCCGACACCGCCCTCAATCGTTTTTTTCGGGCTGATTTTCTCGGCAAGCTTATGCTTACCCATAAGATTTCCTATCATAAATGCGCCGGTATCTGTGAGCCACGCACATACAAACGGCAGAATTACCGTATATTTATCACAATGTCTCCGTGTCAGAATCAGCATGGACATCAGCGCGGAAATAGCAAGCGTAACAAAACCCACCGCCATAACCTTTTTCGAGGTAACCTTTCCGTGCATCAGAATCATGGCAAGCATAAATATAAAAGTTATTGCCACTATGATTGCGACAAACTTTCCCATAAGAAAGCCAAGCCATACCATAAGCGCCGAAGCATAGCCTACATATCGCAAAAAGCGTCCCACGCACATAACTCTATACATTTCAAAAAGCATACCGATAATAAGCAATGCTATTGCAATATACAGGAAAACCGCCGGTGAAAGCACAACCGCAAAAAAGATGGCTATGCCTATGAATGATGTTAGTAATCTATTTGCCATTTTTAAACTCCTCCGTATCTTCTGCTTCGGGACTGGTATTCGATTATTGCATTATGCAAGTCATTTACCGAAAAGTCGGGCCAAAGCGTTTTTGTGAAATAAAGCTCGGAATATGCCGACTGCCACATCATAAAATTCGACAGCCGCAGTTCATTACTCGTCCTTATGATAAG
>JAFZNF010000086.1 GCA_017553025.1 Clostridia bacterium
ACCTGCCGTCCCGCAGACCTGATTGAGCCCGAACTCCCTAAATACAGGGAGGAAACCAAAGATTTTGCAAAATATGAAGAGGATGTAATAAGCTATGCACTTTTCCCGCAGGTTGCAAAGAAATTCTTTGATGAAAGGGATAAGAAAGTTATAAAAGAAGAAATAAGAGAAATATTTGTAGAAGATTTATCATAAAGGAGAAGAAAAATGTCGGAAGAAAATGTTTTCGACGTCTTAAAGGAAAGAGGACTTATTGCGCAGACAACCCACGAAGAGGAAATACGCGAGCTTTTGGGGAAGGAAAAGGTTACATTTTATATAGGCTTTGACCCGACTGCTGACAGCCTGCACGTATGACATTTTCTGCAGATGGTTGTTATGAAACATATGCAGGATCACGGTCACAGACCTATTGCACTGATAGGCGGCGGTACAGCGCATATAGGCGACCCGTCGGGAAGAACCGATATGCGTCAGATGATGACTAAGGAAACAATAGACCATAACGCAGAGTGCTTTAAAAAACAGCTCTCCTGCCTTGTTGACTTTTCAGACGGAAAAGCAATAATGGTAAATAATGCCGATTGGCTCTTAAATCTTAACTATGTGGATTTTATCCGTGATATCGGCTCGTGCTTTTCAGTAAATGCAATGCTTACAGCAGAATGCTTTAAACAAAGGCTTGAAAAGGGTCTATCTTTCTTAGAGTTTAACTATATGCCGATGCAAAGCTACGACTTTTTGATGTTAAGCAGGAAATATGACTGCAAAATCGAGCTTGGCGGTGATGACCAGTGGTCGAATATTCTTGGCGGAATAAAACTTTGCCACAGAAAAGACGGAAAACAGGTTTATGGTATGACATTTACACTTCTGACAACATCAGAGGGCAAGAAAATGGGTAAAACGGCAAAAGGTGCGCTTTGGCTCGATAAGGATAAATGCTCGCCATATGATTTTTATCAGTATTGGGTAAATGTAGGGGACGCAGATGTAATAAAGTGCCTGAAGCTTTTGACATTTATTCCTATGGACGAAATACGCAATATGGAAAAATGGGAAGGTGCCCAGCTTAATAAAGCAAAGAAAATCCTTGCGTATGAAGTAACTAAAATGGTGCACGGCGAGGAAATTGCAAATCAGGTAAAAGCAGCGGCTGAGGAGGTGTTTTCAGGCGGCGGGATAAGCGATGATATGCCTACTTCTAAAGTTGATACAATTGACGGAAAAGGTATTTTGGATCTTCTTGCAGAAATAGGAATAGTTTCTTCAAAAGCCGAGGCAAGACGTTTAATTCAGCAAAACGGACTTACGGTAAATGACAAAAAAGTCACCGATGTAAATCTCGTTTTAGACAGCAGTTTTTTAGGTGAAAACGGAATGATAGTTAAAAAAGGGAAAAAGGTATTCTACCGAGTTGTTTTAAAGTGATTAAAAAGAGTTGCTGTAGCAACTCTTTTTAATTATCTGTACTGTTGTTATTACGTCCTAAAAGCTCACGGCGTCTTTTCCGCCGCTCTAATTTGCTTGTCATAACAGCCATATTTATTTCTCCGCCGACTAAAAAGATAATCATACAGCAGTATACCCAAAGCATCATAAGAACAATCGCAGCTAAGCTGCCGTATATATATGAGTAATTTGCAAAATTCTCAATGTAAAATGAGAACAGAAATGAAAACAGCATCCATACAGCAGTTGTAAAGATTGCTCCGTGAATATGGTTTTTAGGACGTGTCTTTTTGCCTGAAAATGCCATATAAATAAGCGAAAATGCTATGGTAAGCAGCACAAATGTAAAAATCCACTTAAACCACGCAGTACGGCTGAAAATCCAAAGCCAGACCCCTGATTTCAGCTCCAAAAAGTTTACGATAGAGTTTCCGAATACGAAAACCATCAAAAACAAAATCATAATCAATATAAAAACAGCAGTATAGAGGAAACTTGCCAAAATATCCCATATAATCATAGAACGTCTTGGTGAATGGTATACGTTTCTTGTTCCGCGCTCAATTGCCTGAATACCGCGTGATGCCGTCCAGATAGATGATATGGCAGAAAGCGAAATTACAGAGCCGGACACTTTATAAAAAATCTCGTGGATAATGTTTTCAAAGGAGGGAAGAACCACCTCGGGCAAAAAAGGGGCGGCTATTATCATAATATCGCTTTCACTTACGGGCAGTATAAATCTTGTAAGTGACAAAAGCATCATAATAAACGGTATAGAAGATATTATAATGTAAAAAGATGCCTGTGCCGAGTACATATAAACATTGTCACGCGCAATAGCACCTGCCAAGTTAAAAATTTTAGTCTTAAAATTCATAATACTCTCCGAGTTTCAGTCTTAATACAAATAGTATTCAAATATAACAATAATATACATATTATAGCATAAGAAAAAATGTCTGTCAAATCGGGATAAACATAACAAAATTCAAAAAAAGTATTGACATAGACAAAAAAATATGTTAATATCTTTTAGACAATTATTAAAAGCTGTGATGAAGACGGTCGAAAGTAGCGGTTTTCAAGAGAGTTGGCGGTTGCTGCGAGCCAATAAAACTGCCTTTCAATGACCCATCGCTTCTGAGCTGAAGATGTGAAATTAAAGTAATGTCTTTCGTGATTGCTGCGTTAATGCATAGGGCTTGATAGAGTCTGAAGAGGTGTCTTATGACACAATTTGAGTGGTACCGCGGGTGTTGATTTTAACCCGTCTCAAAGGTTTTTCTTTGGGACGGTTTTTTTAATTATCAAAGGAGATGAATTTTATGGAACCGAACGCAAAACTTATCGAAATTGCAGAGAGAATAAAGGAAATGCGTGAGATTATGGGTTTTACTGCGGAAGATATGGCGGAAAAGACGGAAGTTCCCGTCGAAAAATATCTGCAGTTCGAAACAGGAACGCTTGATTTTCCATTTACCTTTATCCATAAGTGCGCTCTTGCGTTTCATTTAGAGATAAATGATATTTTAGAGGGAGTAAGCGCTAATCTTTCCTCCTACAATGTGACAAGAAAGGGTGAAGGACACCAGACTGCAAAGGAAGACGGGATATCGATTTCCAATCTTGCACCGCTTTTTAAGCACAAAATTGCAGAGCCTTACTATGTTACCTATGACTATGTGGAAGAACAACAAAATCTCCCCATACACCTAACCACACACAAGGGACAGGAATTTGATTTAATTTTAGAGGGAAGTCTTAAGGTACAGGTGGGAGAGCATACCGTCATTTTGAATGAGGGCGACTCTATCTACTATAACAGCTCCACGCCGCACGGAATGATAGCAATTGGCGGTGAAAAATGCGTTTTTTGCGCAGTAATTCTTCCGGGTGACGATAAGCCTGATGAAAATGAGCTTACAAATACGATTTTGTATGCAAGACAGTCTGAAAATCTTATCATAAATGATTTTGTCAAGGTTAAGGAAACGGAAAACGGCGTTTTGGAGGATATTTCATTTGAAAATGCCGACTCCTTTAACTTCGCCTTTGACGTTGTTGATAAAATAGGAAGAAAATATCCCGATAAGCTCGCTATGGTACATTTGGATAATGATTTAAACGAGCATCGGTTTACATTTAAGGATATAAAAGACGCTTCAAGCCAGACGGCAAATTACTTTAAGTCTTTAGGCATTGAAAGAGGCGATAAGGTAATGCTTGTTTTGAAGAGAAATTACCAGTTCTGGTTTTCAATCCTTGCACTCCATAAGCTTGGCGCCGTTGTAATACCTGCAACTAATCAGCTAAAAGAACACGATTACACCTACCGTTTTGAAGCTGCCGAGGTTAAGGCTATTGTATGTGCAAATGATGACTATATTATGGAACAGGTTGACCTTGCTGCAAAAAATGCGCCCAACCTTAAAATTAAAATTGCTACAGAAACTGACAGAAAAGGTTGGCACAGCTTTAACCGTGAGTATGGACTTTTCAGCAGAAAATTTGTGCGTGAAGAAAGCGCGCCCTGCGGAAATGACGATATGCTTATGTTCTTTACATCAGGCACTACGGGATACCCTAAAATAGCTGTTCATAGCTATAAATATCCGCTCGGGCACTTTGTTACTGCTAAATATTGGCATTGTGCTGAGCGTGACGGACTGCATTTTACTATTTCCGATACAGGCTGGGGGAAAGCGCTCTGGGGAAAACTCTATGGTCAATGGATGTGTGAGGGCGGAGTTTTTGTATATGACTTTGACAGATTTCACGCAGATAAAATCCTGCCTCTTTTTGCAAAATATAATATAACAACCTTTTGTGCACCTCCGACAATGTACCGAATGCTTATAAAAGAGGATTTGTCCAAATACGATTTATCTTCAATAAAACACGCAACAATCGCAGGCGAGGCACTAAATCCGGAGGTTTTCAGACAATTTAAAAAGGTTACAGGACTCTCTTTGATGGAGGGATTTGGTCAGACGGAAACAACGCTGACTGTAGGAAATCTTGTAGGAATGAAACCAAAGCCCGGCTCTATGGGAAGGCCTGTCCCGACATATGATATTGATATAGTAAATTCGGACGGGAAATCCTGCGACATAGGTGAATCGGGAGAAATTGTGGTGCGTGTTGATAAGGGAACTCCTTGCGGACTGTTTAAAGGATATTATAAAAATCCTGAAAAAACACAAGAGGTTTTATATGACGGACTTTACCATACAGGCGATATCGCCTGGCGTGATGAGGACGGATACTTCTGGTATGTCGGAAGAACTGATGATGTAATTAAATCATCCGGCTACAGAATAGGACCTTTTGAAATTGAAAATGTAATAATGGAGCTTCCGTATGTCTTAGAGTGCGGAGTATCGGCTGTTCCTGACGAAATCCGCGGTCAGATAGTTAAAGCAAGCGTAGTTTTAACAAAAGGCACTGAAAAGTCTGAAGAATTAAAGAAAGAAATTCAGAATTATGTTAAGGAAAAGACAGCTCCCTATAAATATCCGAGAATTGTGGAATTCCGTGACGAGCTTCCAAAAACTATAAGCGGAAAAATACAAAGAAATAAGCTGTAAAATTTGCGTTTTCTATTGACATTTTGATTTTGATATGCTAAAATAGTTAAAGTTGAATATGTAAAAGCGTTGATGAAGAGGGTATTCTAAGCCAAAATCTTTAAGAGAGCAGGCGGTTGGTGCAAGCTTGCAGATTTTTTAGGATATTTGTAGCTTCGGAGCTGAAAGGAAGAAAGCCGAAAGGCAAGTAGAACCTTTCCGAGTTTGCTGCGTTAGTGTATAGGACTTGGCAGAGTCTGAAGAGGTGCTGTTTAGCGCAATTTGAGTGGTACCGCGGGTTTGTTATTTAGCTCGTCTCAAAGATTTTAGTATATCTTTGGGGCGAGTTTTTGTTTCCCAAAGACGGTAGGAGGATTTTTATGGAAATAAACGGTCTTGATTTAAAAATCAAGGAAATGGCTACAAGAATTAAAGAGCTTCGCGAAATTGAGGGAATGTCCCCGCAGACTATGGCAAAATTAACAGATGTATCGGTCGATGAATACATTGCCTGCGAAAACGGTCAGCACGATTTGAGCTTTGCTTTTATCTATCGCTGTGCTGTTGCTTTTCACGTAGATGTTACCGATATTGTAGAAGGTACAAGTCCGACGCTTAAATCATATACCGTAACAAGAAAAGGCGAGGGACAAAAGATTGAGCAGGCTCACGGAATGATTTACTACAATCTGGCGCCCGAGTTTAGACGCAGAATTTCCGAGCCACTTTATGTAAAAGCCATTTATGATAAAGACGCAGAACATCGCGATATTGAGCTTACCACTCACGACGGACAGGAGTGCGATATAGTAATTAAAGGTACTCTTATGGTACAGCTTGGCTCGCATAAGGAGATTTTACACGAGGGCGACTCGATTTATTATGACAGCCAGACGCCTCACGGTCTTTTGGCAATAGGCGGTGAAGACTGTGAATTTTATGCAATAGTGCTTTCTGCAAACGGAGCAAAAGCGGAAGAAAAAAATGCCGAAATGGAAAATCCCAAAGAAAGCAAAACGCATCAGCCGTACCGCAGGATTTATCATAACTTTATTCACCCGACTGAAGACGAACGCGGAGCACTTTTGTCACTGAGATTTGAAAATGAGGACAAATTCAATTTTGCCTTTGATGTAGTTGACGCTTTGGCGGAAAAGCGTCCCGATAAACTTGCTATGCTTCACTTAGATGTGAATAAAACCGAGCGCAGATTTACCTTTGCCGATATGAAAGCTGAGTCAAATAAAACGGCAAATTATTTCAAATCTTTAGGCATCAAAAAAGGCGATAGAGTAATGCTCGTTTTAAAACGGCATTATCAGTTTTGGTTTGCAATTTTAGCACTTCATAAAATCGGTGCAATAGGTATACCTGCAACAAATCAGCTTCAGGAACACGATTTTTCCTACCGTTTTAATGCGGCGGGGGTAAGCACAATTCTATGTACTGCCGACGGAGGTGTTAAAGAGCAGGTTGACCTTGCCCAAAAGGCGTCAAAAACTCTTAAAACAAAGATTTTGGTAGGCGGTAAAGCTGACGGTTGGCACGATTTTAACAGTGAATATGAGCTGTTTTCCGATAAATTTGAAAGAACAGAGGATACTCCTTGCGGAGATGACCTTATGCTTATGTTCTTTACATCAGGCACTACTGGTTATCCTAAAATTGCAGCACACAGTTATAAATATCCTCTTGGTCATTTTGTAACGGCAAATTATTGGCATTGTGTTGACCCTGACGGTCTTCATCTTACCATTTCCGATACAGGCTGGGCAAAGGCTATGTGGGGAAAACTCTACGGTCAATGGCTTTGTGAGGCGGCAACCTTTGTATATGACTTTGACAGATTTCACGCAGATGATATACTTCCGCTTTTTGCAAAGTATCACATTACGACCTTCTGCGCACCGCCGACAATGTACCGTATGATGATTAAAGAGGATTTGCGAAAATATGACTTATCTTCTGTTGAGCACGCAACAATCGCAGGAGAGGCACTAAACCCCGAAGTATTTAAACAGCTTGAAAGTTTAACGGGACTTCAGGTTATGGAGGGATTTGGTCAGTCGGAAACGTCGCTTGTTATAGGAAATCTTTTCGGCGGAACTCATAAAATAGGTTCAATGGGCAAACCCGTGCCGGGATATGAAGTTGACTTGGTTGACGATACCGGAAAGAGCGTAGGTGTAGGAAAAAGCGGTGAAATTGTTATTAAAACCGATAAAAGACACCCCTGCGGACTCTTTTGCGAATACTATTTAGACCCTGAAAAAACGCAGGAGGCTTGGCACGACGGTCTTTATCATACAGGCGATATTGCCGTACGCGACGAAGACGGATTTTATTGGTATGTCGGACGCGCTGATGATGTTATAAAGTCCTCAGGCTACAGAATAGGACCTTTTGAAATAGAAAATGTCATTATGGAACTTCCGTATGTATTGGAATGCGGTGTTTCAGCGGCACCTGATGAGGTAAGAGGTCAGGTTGTTAAAGCAAGCATCGTTTTGACGAAAGGAACAGCGCCCTCTGAAGAGCTTAAAAAGGAAATCCAAAACTATG
The DNA here is from genome assembly GCA_017553025.1 of Clostridia bacterium. The sequence continues at coordinate 7,584 of JAFZNF010000086.1, forward strand.
TAAATGAGCATACAGCACCATATAAATATCCGAGGATTGTGGAATTTAGAGGCGAGCTTCCCAAAACGGTAAGCGGAAAGATAATTCGCTCACAGCTGTAAGGAGAAAATATGAAGAGAATAACCTTATTTGCAGGTCATTACGGCAGCGGAAAGACAAATATTGCTGTAAACTATGCAAAATTTATTAAAAGTCAGGGCTACGATGTTTCAATAATTGACCTTGATATAGTAAATCCGTATTTTCGTACAAAAGACAGTGAAGATGATTTAAAAAAGCACGGAATATCCATAATTTCGTCGGAATACGCCAATACAAATCTTGATGCGCCGGCACTTCCAAAGGAGATTTACAGCGGATTAGCGGATAAATTCAAGCACTTGGTAATAGATGTGGGCGGAGATGACAGAGGAGCTGTTGCATTAGGGAGATTTGCCCCCGATATAACCGAGGATAATGACTTTGATATGCTTTTTGTGGCAAATTTTTACCGTCCCTTAACAAAAACAGCCGAGCAAGCTTTAGAGGTTATGCGTGAAATTGAGCTTGCGGGGCATATTCCGTTTACGGGGATTGTTCACAATTCAAATATAGGCGACGAAACAGTTCCTGATGATTTGCTCAAAAAAGAAAGTGAAATACAGAAATTGTCAGAGCTTTCGGGACTTCCTGTTGTTATGACAACGGCAGAAAAAGTAACTTTTGATAAACTTTATACAACTATTCCTGATATGTTCAAACTCGAACTTCAGGATAAATATTATAAGATAGAAAAGGAGTAGGAAAATGGCAAAATTGACATTTAAAACAGATTTATGCAAGGGCTGCGGACTTTGTGTTGAAGTATGCCCGAAAAAAATACTGAAAATAGCAAAGGATAAGATAAACAAAAAAGGACATTCTCCTGTTGAAGTCATTGATCAGGAGCAATGTATCGGCTGCGCATTTTGTGCGACTATGTGTCCCGATTGCATTATAACGGTAGAAAGGTAGGTATTTAAAATGGCTGAAAAGGTATTGATGAAAGGGAACGAGGCTATTGCAGAGGCTGCGATTAAGGCAGGCTGCCGTCATTATTTCGGTTACCCGATAACACCGCAGACTGAAATAGCCGCATATATGGCAAAAAGAATGCCCAAAATCGGCGGAACGTTTCTTCAGGCAGAGAGTGAAATAGCTGCAATAAATATGGTTTACGGGGTATCTGCAGCAGGTAAGAGAGTAATGACATCATCTTCAAGTCCGGGTGTCGCCCTAAAGAGTGAAGGACTTTCTTACTTAGCGGGTTCTGATCTTCCTGCATTTGTCGTAAACGTGCAAAGAGGCGGTCCGGGACTTGGCGGAATACAGCCGTCGCAGTCTGATTATTTTCAGGCAACAAAAGCGGGCGGTCACGGCGATTTCCGTATGATTGTTTTAGCTCCTGCGTCTGTTCAGGAAATGGCTGACCTTACCATAAAGGGTTTTGAGCTTGCCGACACCTACAGAATGACATCTATGATTTTGGCAGACGGTACGATGGGACAGATGATGGAACCTGTTGAAATACGTGACAGCGCCGAAATCAAGACATTTGATAAGCCTTGGGCAGTTACAGGGACAAAAATGAAGAGAGAACATAACATTGTAAACTCACTTTATCTAAAACCCGAACAGCTTGAAAAAGAAAACTTTGCCC
>JAFZNF010000011.1 GCA_017553025.1 Clostridia bacterium
GCAATATGCGCACAAACTATGATAATGCATTTTAAACCGAATGTTATAGTGAATATCGGTGTTGCAGGCGGACTTTCAAAAACTTTGCATATCGGGGATATAGTTGTAGCCGACAGTGTGGCACAGCACGATATGGATACTACTGCGCTGGGAGATGAGCGCGGACTTTTATCGGAAATAGGACTTGTCAAAATACCGGTTGACAATGAGGTTTTAAACGCTCTTAAGGAATCTTGCCGATATGCGGGTATAAATTACGAGGTTGGAACGATTGCATCAGGCGATGAATTTGTTTCAAGCGCAGATAAAAAGAAGTTTATTAAAGACACTTTTTCCGCAAAAGCCTGTGAAATGGAAGGAGCTGCAATAGGACAGGTATGCTTTGTAAATAAAGTGCCTTTCGGGGTTTTAAGAGCAATAAGCGACAGTGCAAATGACGGCGCAAATATGGATTTTTCGGAATTTGCGAAAGCTGCGGCAGAAAAATCGGCAAAGGTAATTGAGAGATTTATTTATACACTAAAGAGGTAGTACATAATGGACTTTACAGAAAAGACAATAGATACAAAAGAGATTTATTCGGGCAGGATTATTCACATAAAGGAGGATATTGTCCGCCTGCCAAACGGGGAAACTGCAGGAAGAGAGCTTGTTTTACATAACGGCGGTGTTGCAGTAATTGCAGTTGATGAGAATAAAGATGTATTTATGGTAAGGCAGTACCGAAAACCTTATGAAGAGGTGGTTTTGGAAGTGCCTGCGGGGAAACTGGAAAATGGCGAAAATCCTCAGGAGGCAGGACTTCGTGAACTCAGGGAGGAAACGGGATACATAGCGAAAAAAAGCCGTTTTATCGGTAAGTGTTATCCCTCGCCGGGGTACTTAAACGAAGTTATATCAATGTATCTTGCGGAGGATTTGGAATTCGTGGGACAGGAACTTGACCCGGGTGAGTTTGTTGAGGTGGAAAAAATTCCGCTCCAAAGACTTTTTGAAATGGTAATGGATAATAAAATTGCCGATGCGAAAACGCAGATAGCAATTTTAAAAGCATATGAAATCTTAAGTAAGGAGTAATAGCCTATGAAATGCCCATATTGCGGATTTACGGAAAGCAAAGTTATAGATTCGCGTCCTGCTGAGGACGGTACCTCAATAAGAAGAAGACGCGAGTGTTTAAAATGTCAGAAGCGGTTTACAACCTATGAAAAACTTGAAACAATATCTTTGGTTGTGGTTAAGCAGGACAATTCCCGCCAGCCTTATGACCGCGAAAAGATAGTGCGCGGGCTTATAAGGGCTTGTGAAAAGCGACCTATTACGTATGCTCAGATGGAGGAGGTTGCGGACCGCATCGAAAGCGAACTTTATCAAATGATGTCAAAGGAGGTAACCTCAACAGAAATCGGCGAAAAGGTTATGAGCCACTTAAAAGAGCTTGATGAAGTGGCATATGTGCGGTTTGCGTCTGTTCACAAGCATTTTTCTAATATTGAATCCTTTATGTCAGCCTTAAAGGAGCTTTTAGATGAAAAATAATAACAGGACTATTGCTGCAATTTCAACGCCTTTGGGACTCGGCGGAATATCGGTAATAAGGGTCAGCGGAGAAAGGGCGGTAGAAATATGCAACAGCATTTTCAGGGGCGGAAAACGGCTTTCGGAAGCCAAATCCCATACTGTAAATTACGGTCACATTGTGGGAGAAGACGGAGCGGTTATTGATGAGGTTTTGGTAACCGTAATGCTTGCACCCAAGACATATACCCGTGAAGATGTTGTTGAAATAAGCACTCACGGCGGATTTTCTGCATCAAGAAAGGTTATGGATACACTGATATCCCACGGTGCATTTCCTGCAGAGCCGGGTGAATTTACAAAACGCGCATTTTTAAACGGCAGAATTGACTTGTCACAGGCAGAGGGTGTTATTGATATAATCAATTCCAAAACTGAAGCAGAGCGCAAAAACGCACTTTTTCAGGCGGAGGGCGGACTTTTTAAGGAAATATCGGCAATTCGGAAAAAACTCGTAAATCTTGCAGCAAAAATGCAGGTTGCGATAGATTACCCGGATGAAGATTTGGAAGATGTAACAGTAAACGACATAATTGATACGCTGTCGGAAGTACGGCAAACGGTGATTAGTATGCTTGCAACAAAGGACAGCGGAAGAATAATCAAAGAGGGGATAAAAACTGCCATTGTAGGCAAACCGAATGTGGGAAAGTCGTCGCTTTTAAACTGCCTTGCAAGGGAAGACCGCGCGATTGTAACCGATATTTCGGGAACCACGCGTGACATAATAGAAGAATTTGTAAATCTTGACGGTGTACCGCTCAGGCTTTTGGATACTGCGGGAATACGCCAAACTGATGATGCAGTTGAAAAAATCGGAGTGGAACGCGCAAAAGCGGCGATCGATGAAGCCGATTTGGTTATCTTGGTGCTTGATTTGAGCCGAAAAGAAGACGAAGAGGACAAAAAACTTCTTGAACTTGTTAAAAACAAAAAGCATATTGTGGTTGCCAATAAAAGCGATATAAAATCGGAAAACATTTCTGCCGACATTGAAATATCATCAAAAACAGGTGCGGGAATAGATGAGCTTGCAAGAATTATTAAAAAAATGTATAATTTTGCAGAGGTAGAGTCGGGAGAAACTGCAATTATAACAAATATGCGGCATATTGCTGCACTAAGTAACACAGAGAAAACCTTAACCCGTGCAAGAGAACAGCTTGGGTGCGGAATGCCTCAGGATATCGCGGCGCTTGACATTAACGAAGCGATTGATTTTTTGGGTGAGATTACGGGCGAGACGGTGTCCGAGGATATAGTTTCGGAAATTTTCCGCAGTTTCTGCGTCGGTAAATGAGCAAAAAATAGAAATATTTGTAAAAAACACTTGCATATTTATAAATGATTTGTTATAATGTGCAAGGATTATTTTATCTTTTAGGAGGAAATAAAAATGAAAAAGAATATTTTAAAGACGGTATCTATGGCGGCAGCTTTAGTTTTGGCTGTTTCAGCATTGTCTGGCTGCGGCAAAAAGGCAGAGAAAGAGGCAAATTCTGATTTGCCGACACTTACAATGGCAACAAATGCAGAATTTAAGCCTTTTGAGTACCTTGAGGGTGAGGAAATCGTGGGCGCTGACATAGATATGGCAAAGGCTATTGCTGATTACTTAGGCTACAACCTTGAAATCACAAACATTGACTTTGACGCTGCTTTAACAGGCGCAGCAACAGGCAAGTATGATATGGCAGTTGCAGGTATTACTGCAACAGACGAAAGAAGAAAGAGTATGAATTTCTCAAATAATTACTTTAAGGCTTCACAGTCCATAATCGTAACAGCTGACAGCGATATCAAGGGTAAAGATGATTTGGAAGGAAAGGTAATTGCTTGTCAGGAAGGAACAACAGGCGAGCAGTATTTGCTTGACAATGGTTATGAAATTCAATCATTCAAGACAGCATCTGAGGCAGTTGCATCTTTAAAGGCTGGCAAGGCAAGCGCAGTTATCGTAGATAACGCTGTTGCAAAGGC
>JAFZNF010000087.1 GCA_017553025.1 Clostridia bacterium
AATTAGGAAGAACGGACGGTTCGCTGAGCGAATGTGTAACAATTTAACATAAAAGTATATTTTGATTAAATACTAAAAAAAGGAGATAATGAAAATGTCAGAAAAGAAATATAGTTTTGAAACACTGCAAGTCCACGCAGGACAGGAAACACCCGATACGGCAACTGATGCAAGAGCCGTACCGATTTATGCCACAGCATCATATGTTTTTCACAATTCCCAACACGCGGCGGACAGATTTGGATTAAAAGATGCAGGAAATATTTACAGCCGCCTTACAAATCCTACACAGCAAGTTTTTGAAGAAAGAATTGCGGCATTAGAAGGCGGAGTTGCAGCGCTTGGTGTTGCGGCAGGCGCCGCTGCAATCAACTATGTAATACAGGCGCTTGCAAAGGCGGGAGAGCATATAGTAGCCTCAAAAACCATATACGGAGGAACATATAATCTATTGGCACATACTCTTCCTCTCACATCGGGAATAACTACAAGTTTTGTAAATCCCGATAATGAAAATGCATTTGAAGAGGCAATAAAGCCGAATACAAAGGCAATTTTTATTGAAACACTCGGAAATCCTAACTCAAATATAGTTGATATAGAGGCGTTGGCAAAAGTGGCGCACAGTCACGGTATTCCTCTTGTTGTAGACTCAACCTTTGCAACACCTTATCTTGTCCGTCCGATAGAGTACGGGGCAGATATAGTAGTGCACAGCGCAACAAAATTTATCGGCGGTCACGGTACTGCAATAGGCGGTGTAATCGTGGACGGAGGCACATTTGATTGGGAGAAATCAGGGAAATACCCCTGGATTTCCGAACCAAATCCGTCATATCACGGCATAAGCTTTGCAAAAGCGGTAGGCTCAGCTGCATTTGTCACATATATACGCGCAATTCTTTTGCGTGACACAGGCTCTACGCTTTCGCCTTTCCACTCATTCCTGTTTTTGCAGGGATTGGAAACATTATCATTGCGTGTTGAACGCCATACGGAAAACGCACTTAAAATTGTTGAGTATCTAAAAAACCACCCGCAAGTGGAGGCGGTGCATCACCCGTCGGTTGAAACCGAACCGAGCCACAGGCTTTATAAAAAGTATTTTCCAAATGGCGGAGGCTCAATATTCACTTTTGAAATAAAGGGCGACGATAAAACGGCACAAAAATTCATAGATAATCTTAAGATTTTTTCATTGCTTGCAAATGTTGCAGACGTGAAATCTTTAGTAATCCACCCTGCATCTACCACACATTCCCAGCTTTCTGAAGCGGAACTTTTGAATCAGGGCATAAAACCGAATACTATACGGCTTTCAATAGGAATAGAAAATATAAAAGACCTGATAGAAGCGCTTGATGACGCATTTAATGCAGTTAAATGAAAAAATACCCGAATTATTTTCGGGTATTTTTCATTATTAAATCTTCCAAAGTTATGCCGTCAAGATATTCACAGATTATTTTGTAAAGCTCCTCCCAGACGGGAAGCGTTACGCACTCGGCACATCTTTTGCACTGATTTGGCGACTGTTCAAGGCAGGAAACGGGCGCGAGGTTGCCCTCGGTAACTCTAAGTATTTCTCCGACCGAGCAATCCTTGGGTTTCTTGCTTAGCATATAACCGCCCTGATAACCTCTGTTAGTCTTTAAAAGCCCCGCACTGTTTAAAAGCGGAACAATCTGTTCAAGGTATTTTTTTGATATATCCTGCCGTTCAGCAATTTCTTTTAAAGATACATATCTGTCGCAGTTTACCGCAAGGTCTGACAGCATTCTGAGGGCATATCTGCCCTTGGTTGAAATTTTCACAAAATCACTTCCTTTGATAACACTATAATACCATAGATTTCATAGGTTTTCAATATCTATTTTATTTACAGACAAGTTTAGAAATTCTTCAATTTCTCTATCCTTTGTTTTCAGTTTCTGGACTGACCGGGCAGGCTTTGCAGGGTTGAAATTGCGGTATGTCCGCCGCTTTTGAAAAGCTGATTTAAAAGGAATATAAGTTCACGGCGCTTTTCCTTAGGAAGACCGTATACGGAGGAGATTATTGCTTCGGTACTTTTCCATTTTTGTTGGCTCATACTGCTGAACCTGTCCATACCTGTAGCTTCAAATAAGGAAAAAACAGAGGAAGTCATTGATTTGCGGGTTTCGTCGTCCATTTCACCAAGCCAGGTTCCCAATGTTTTTTCAATAAAAATTGCCATATCGGAAAGAGCTGCATTTTCAAAACGGTTTTTGCAAACTTGCCACGAAAATCCGTCGTGCTGGAAAATACCTGATGCATTGCTTTTTACGACGCGGTGCGTATCTACACTCGAAAGCAAAAGCCCGATAACCGAGGTTTCGGGAACTATGCTGACAATTTTAGGTAAAATAGATATGTACTGGGGGGAAGAGGTAACTTCCTCGCGAAACCCGGGACCGTCATTTGAATAAATTTTTGTAATACGCTTTTTAAATTCATCTTTGCAGAAGGTGGCAGCATACACAGCAAAATTACCGCCCTTGGAATGACCGCCTACACGAATATCACACTCAAATTCAGAGGCAATTCTGTTCAGGTAGGTGACAGCTTTTCTTTGCCCCTCCGTTTCAGATATATAACTTAAATTAAAATCTTCTTTCCAACCGACAATGGTGCCGTCTGTACCCCGAAACGAAACATAAATTGTACCATCATCAAGGCGCAAGGTTACAGCAGAAAACTGTGCGTCTTTGCTGCGGTCAATTTCATTTATATAATGACTTAGTTTTATATTTCCAAATCTATCGCCAAGGACCATTTCGTCCATAAGAAGTGGTGCTTTTGCGGTGAATGAGGTCTGGGCAAGTATCTCGTCACGGTTATGTTTACGGAAAAATTCGGTATGGGCGTCTTTTAGTGAAATTTCGCTGCTTGAAGACGGTACAATTCCGTCAAAATCAGTATATGCAAGCTCAGCAAGAACGAGATTATCAACCTCGCCAAAGAAATCGACAGAAAAAGGGACATCAGACCGCCATTTTAGATAATCAAAGATATTTGCCATAGAAAAGACCTCCGTCAATCTTTTTTGCATACCAATAAATAATTCCAAAAATCACGAATACAAAAACAACAGTCAAACCAATGTTAATTACCATTTCTGTACGGAGCAGCAGCATTAAGGCCGTAAATACTGCACCTATAACCGCAGTCTGTAACCAAAGTCTGTTGTATTTTTGACATTTTGCTTTTGCATATTCCTTCCCCAGTGCAAAGAGAAATCCAAAAAACAAAAGAAAAGAGCCGACTAAAAAGAGCATTTTGGGAAGCAGTAAAATTTCCTCTTCACGCATAAATTCCAACCCGTTTGTTATATTGTTTAGGGCAAAAATAATAAAGATATGTAAAAGCATATAGGATAGACCGTTTGTTTTCTTTTCTCTATTGATAATATGGTCATAAAACACACCATAACTCAGGAATAGTCCGACAACAATGAGAAATGCCATAAGAGCGAAATAGGTGCTGTTTAGCGAAAAATCACCTTCAAAATAATATGAAATACCGATAATCATTTCTCCGAAGGTGAATACAACATACAGCATTGCACGCTCCGAAAGGTGCGGAAAATCTACAAATTCTCCGCTTTTCTTCTGACCGAACAGTAATACTGAAAACATACCGAAAAGAATAGCAATAAGAGAAAGCCAGGTTGTTTGTGTAACGATATACACAGGAATATCCGCCGCGACAATAAGTGCCTCGGCAAACAGAATGACCGACATTCGTAATATTTGTTTCCTGTTTTGCATTTCGGTTTTATAATTTTGCAGTTCAAATAAGTACTGTATTCCGATATTTACAAGGATTAACGCCCACGCTATATGGTACTGTAAATGATAGCTCTGCCAATCCGTCTGCGTCCCTTCGCCGATGAAATACAGCAAAAACATATTGACAAAAAGGAATATATGGTCACGGACACCGTGTCTGCCATAGATGTTGACATAGTAAGTGGTGTAATTCCAAATCTGTATCACAGCAAGAGTGGTCATAATATATGCCATAAAAGCAGTCGGTGCGACAAAGCCGTTCACGAAATTATGCAGCAGCAAATTATTTCTGCCGATAATATATACAAAAATCAAATCGTAAATCAGCTCTGCATATTCAACTTTTTTCTCTTTTGGAGATATCATTTCCGTTACCATACCAGTACAATTTTCCTCCTAACTGCCAAAATCCATTTCATACAAATGGTATTTCAAAAGTAAACAGACTGCCCTCGCCAAGTTTGCTTTCTACGCTCACCTTACCGCCGTGCGCCTCTGCAATCCATTTTACCATTGGAAGTCCGAGTCCCATACTTCCGTTTTGGTTTGAGGTACGTGAGCTGTCGGCTTGATAAAATCTTTCCCATATTTTTAGCTGATTTTCTTCTGAAATGCCTATACCGTTGTCCTTTACACAAAACACTATTTTCCCGTTTTCAGAGGTCAAAGATACCTCTATTCTGTTTCCCTTGCCTATATACTGATAAGCGTTTGAAAGCAAATTCACAAAGGCGCGTGTTAACAAAAATCTGTCTGCTTTTGAATTTACTTTAGGTGATATATTCCGAACGAGCTCAATACCATTTTCGTTTATTTCTTCCTGCTCGTCGCAAACGAAGGTGACAAGCTCGCTTATATCCACATCTTCAAATTCTGTTTCAATCTTATTTTTATCCATTCTTGAAATTGTCAAAAGCTCTGAGATGAGTTTTGACATTCTCTCCGCCTGACGCTTTATTGATGCGGTGGATTCTTTGTATTCATCAACGGTTTTTGCACAATCCTCCATATACTCGCACTCGGACATAATAACTGCTACAGGCGTGCGAAGCTCGTGTGAGGCATCGGAAGTAAATTGCTTTTCCTTTTCAAAAGAGTCTTCTATTTTATCGAGCATTTTATCAAAGACATTTGCAAGATTATATATTTCGTCGTGTCCGCCTGATAAGTTTATTCTTTCGGACAAATTACTGCTTTTACTTATTCTTTCTGCGGTGTCGCTTATTTTTTTAACAGGAACAAAAGCTCGGCTTATTATAAGGTATCCCCCGATTGCCGCCAAAAGAATTGTTATGAGAGAAAGTAACATATTTGTTTTCAAGGCGGATTTTACTCCGTATTCTTCATCTCCTGCTGATGCAATGCCTTTAAGGAAATATTTTCCTTGCTTTGTCATTATTTCTTTATCAAATTCATAGCACTTACTGCCGTTATAAATGCTTGACCTGAAAGCATCTCTTTGTATTTTAAGCTCGCTTGTTATACCAAAGGGGAGAGTACCGCCCAAAATATTATGGTTTTCATCATATAGCACCATATATACGCCGTTTTTATAGTACATAAGATCGGGCACGCGATGAAACGCTCCGCCTCTGTCAAAAAGGTTTCGTGAAAGCTCGTCAACCGTCCCTATAATACGTCTTTCAGTATCACGCTCAATCATTTTTGTACTGAAAGAGCTCATCGCCGCCATTACTATTCCTGAAATAATAATCATCGCAATTGTATACCAAAGTGTTATTTTCAGCTTCAAAGACATTTTTTTCAATTTTATCAGCCTTCCTTTAGAACATATCCGCTTCCTCTTACAGTATGTATAAGTTTTATTTCATACGGGTCATCGATTTTTTTCCGTAAATACCGTATATATACATCAACTGCGTTTGTGCCGCCTTCATAGTCAAAATTCCAGGCGTGATTTTCGATTTTTTCCCGCGACAGTACAACGCCTTTATTTAGCATCATATAAAGGAGTATGTCATATTCTTTGGCGGATAGGGAAATCTCCTGATTTTGCCTTTTTACGGTATGTGCTTTTGTGTCTATTTCAAGGTCGGAAAGAGTAAATACATTTGTTGAACCGCCTGCCGCCTTTCTCGTCATAACCCGTATCCTTGCCAAAAGCTCGGGGAAAGCAAACGGCTTGATAAGATAATCACAAGCCCCCAAATCAAGACCTAAAACCCGGTCTTCTATGCTGTCCTTTGCCGTAAGGAACAGCACGGGTGTATGATTATTTCTACTACGAATTGATTTTAAGACCTCAAATCCGCTCATTTTTGGCATCATTACATCCAAAATAATTCCGTCAAATTCACCCATATCTATAAAATCAAGCGCTTCTTCTCCGTCAAAGCAGCTGTCAACAGCATAACCCTCTTTTTCAAGACGCTTTGTTATTACTCTGTTTAAGTCCTTTTCGTCCTCTGCGACCAATAATCTCATAAATCATCACCGCCCCGCGTTTTTGCATAAAGCAGATGCGGAACTTTCGTTCCGCAGCCGCATTTTTCTTATAATATCACATTTTTTATTGAAAGTAAATATTTTACAGTATTTTCCCGTTGATTTCGTATTTATCGGAAACCTCATTTTCTCTCGTACCTCTTCCGCCAAATCCGCCCGTAAATTCCGTGTTATTTCCGACAGATGTAATCCCCTTTGTAAGTGTAACGGTTTCTTGCAGATTATCGTTTACATATATGCGGTATTCGTCACCTTCTTTAAGCTTATCCGATGAATAGATAAGTGCCATATATTTTCCTTTGGAAATTGTACTCATAATCTCATTTCCATCGCTGTCTTTTACAGATATTTTATCGTCTTGTGTACCCTGCTCACCAAAAACAACCTTTAATGTGTTTTGAATATCGGAGCTTTGGGGAAGCTGCAACATACCCGCACTTGACAGGGTTATAATTTCGCCTCCTGTAATAGCCATTGTACCATCGCTGTCGAGCGACCCGTTGCCGTTCATTTCGGGACCGTCAATTTTTATTGTTCCGCCCGTAATTGTGAGAGAGCCGTTTGAATCAATCCCGTCGCCCGATGTCTTTATATAGATGTTGCCGCCATTTATTGTGATTGCGTGAAGCGCAGCTGTTTCATCATCAACTTTTCCAAATCCGCCAAAATTCATATCTCCCTGATGCCTCTCAATATCCGGCTTATCACCCTGCGGAGGCTGCATCATTTCGCCGTCTTGAGGCGGTTGCCTCATCTCACGGCTTCCGTCCATTTTCTGCTCCTTTTTCATTTCAGGCGGGGTTTTTCCGTCAAAATCGGGTCTTTGCGGAGGCTCGCCGTTTTGGAAATCGGCATTTGGCATATCGCCCTTAATTCTTTCTCTTTTCTGCCCTCCTTGAGTGAGTTCTTGATTTTGCGGGGTCTGTTCGTTTTCAGAATTACTGCTTTTTTTCCTGTTTTGGAATTCGTCAGCTATATTTTGGGAGTTTTCCGTGCCTGTATTGATGCCGTCATCAGCAGCTTCAATATTTATATCTCCTCCGTTTATTGTGATAGTGCCTTTACTTTCCAAGCCTTCGCTTTCTAAAGATACAATATTTATTGCACCGCCATCTATTACAAGCTCCTCGCCAGCCTTTATGCCTTTTCCTGTCTTAGCAGTTATATCGATATTTCCTCCTGAAATAGTCACTTTATCATTTGCCTTTATACCGTGCTCGGCAGACGTTATTATAATTGTACCGTTTTCTATAGACAAATCATCATCACTTGCAATTCCGTGCTTATAATTGCCTTCTATTGTGAGTGTTCCTGCGCCTTTAATTTCCAAATCGTCGTTTGAGAAAAGAGCAGCGTCAGCATCTTCTGCGGAATAATTCCCGCCGTCTTTAATATAGTTTTCGGTATCTTCAGTTATTGTGATAAATCCCTTTTCTGCGTTTTCAAAATAAATTGCAGGGCCTTGGGTGTTTGTAAGCGACATACCGCTGAGCCGCAGTTTGACTTTGCCCTCTGTATTTATTCTGATCATTCCGTCATCAAGGTTTCCCGTTACGGTAAAATCACCGCCCTTGGAAATAATAATGGTATTCTCCTGAACCTCAATCCCGTCGCCCGTCACACTCAAACTGTCAAGATTTATTGTGCCTACATTATTTTTGTAACCGTCTTCGCGGTCTGCAGCAAAGTAGCATACGCTGAGACTTAAAATTAAAACTGCCGATATTGCCAATGCTAACATTTTTTTCATTTTCTTCATTCCTTTCTTAATTACTTTGGGGAGAAACGGAGAGTATTATATTAAGATTTCCGTTTCTGCACCTTAGCTCGTTTAAAAATTCCTGCTCATTTTGATTTTTGAGCATACTCACATTGTAGCAAACCTCAAAAAGTGAGCCTAATTCTGTCGTTTTAATCTTTTCTAAGGTATAGGATTTTGTGTATTTTTTGAGAATTTCATCAAATATCCCTTCAAAATTGAGATTTTCGGGTATAGTAATCTTTAATTTTTTGTTTATTGTCTTTTTTTCAAAAAATCCCAGTCTTTCAACCATAAACATAACTACGCATAATATCAGTACAAATACTGCGCCGTATCCATAAAGTCCTACACCGCAGGCAAGACCTGCTGCAATATCAAAGAATATATATCCTATATCCTTTGGCTCTCCGGGGGCACTTCTGAAACGAATAATTGAAAGTGTACCGGCGAGGCTAAATGCCCGTGCGATGTTGCTGCCTATAAATACGATGATTACTGACAGTATAACGGGGAGCATTAAAAGCGTAACCGCCATACTTCTTTGATAATTCACATCGCTTTGCGTTTTGTAATAGGTAAAGGCTATTATGCCTCCGAATACCAGTCCTATAAGCATAGTAACTACCGCACTTAAAACAGTAATTTCACTTGATGTATTTGTCAAAATTGAATTAAATATTGTATCCATATCTCTCACCTCATACTGCTATTTGCAAATCATATCTATTGCCGCCAAGAATATACTGCATATACTCTGCCCCATATTTTGAGAAACTGCTTCTTTTTATGTCAAGCTCAGCAAGCATATGCGTAAGCCATAGCGGCATTGCAAGCGCCGTTTTAATTTCCATAAGATATATACCTCTATCGAGCAGCTGCTTTCCGTAATCTCCTAATTCAAGTCCCAAATCATATCTTCTTGACCGTATATTCATATCAAAAGAAATTCTGAGATCGCTATTATCTCTATCAAAATATGCAATCCTGTCATACGCAAGATAAAGCCTTGGCTTTAAATTATACACATTAAGAAAATATTTTATTTCATTCACTACCTGCGTATTCATATACTCCTTCTTTGTCGGCGCTATGCGGTTTTCAACAAAATCATATGCCTCGCCTAAAACAAGAGCAGTTCTGCGCTTATTCACGAGTCCCCGACACTTTTTCTTTATTTCCAAAAAAACTTTTGAATTCATTTGCGGAACGCCATAGGAGCGAAGTCTTAATTTTTCCTTATATAATGGCTTTGAAAGCGATGCCCTTATTAAAAAGTCATCGGGGGTGTCATAATATATATTGGAAATGGTATAGGGTTTTCCGTCAATATTGTATAAGTCCATATTCATATGTTCATTTATAGTGGCTATTACTTTTTCATAAGTTTTTCTGTCAAGCAGATACTTATGCTCGTATCTGTTAAAAACTTCTATTGCCATAGCTTTCGACCTCCTTATTATGGCATTACTTTAGCACGCAAAAATTAAAATAAGATTAAAGAATTAAAAAAAATTTCTAATTTACTGAAAAAATTTCTCTAAAGACAATACAAATTTTACGTAATCAGCAAAATTATGTTGACGCGATTTCGAGATGTATGTATAATATTGATAGCAACGTTTAGATGAATTTTATGTAAAAAGTCTTAGGCGGGTTGGGGAAAAGGAAAAGTGACAGAAACGGTGCACATAAGATGTTAAGTAAAGGAGAGTGTATAGTATGTCTGCAAAGTGGATGAAAGACAGAGTATTTTATAACATATACCCGCAGTCATTTTATGACTCAAACGGTGACGGAATAGGTGATTTACAGGGTATAATATACAAGCTTGATTATATAAAAGATATGGGATTTAACGGTATTTGGATAAATCCTATTTACGAAAGTCCTTTTCGTGACGGCGGGTATGATGTAACCGACTTTTATAAGGTAGCGCCAAGGTATGGCACGAATGAAGATTTTGAAGCACTTGCAAAAGAGTGTAAAAATAGGGACATAAAAATCATTGTTGACCTCGTTGCAGGACATACTTCGACAGAGTGCAAGTGGTTTTGTGAGTCCTCTAAATTTGAAAAAAATGAATATTCAAACAGATATATTTGGACAAATTCGGTTTGGGATTCGGGTAGCGGCTACGGCGGCTTTATAGGCGGTGCATCAGAGCGTGATGGCTGTTACATGAAAAACTTTTTCTACTTCCAACCCGCCTTAAATTACGGTTTTAAGAATGTGGAAAAGGATTGGCAGCTGCCGATGGATCATCCCGACTGCCTTAAAATGCGGGAAGAACTTATAAAAATAATGAAATTTTGGTGCGGACTCGGCGCAGACGGATTCCGCGTCGATATGGCGTCGTCGCTCATCAAAAACGACCCCGAAAAAGTCGGTATAAGAGAGCTTTGGAGCTATGTAAAAAAAGAGCTGAAAAAGGAATATCCCGAAGCGATACTTGTGTCCGAGTGGTCATATCCTAAAGATTCAATAGATTCGGGATTTGATGTTGATTTTATTATCCATTTTAACCTTAAAGCATATACCGTACTTTTCAGATACGAAAAAGGCACAAATCCTTCGGATAAATGGATAGGCAACAGCTATTTCAGGAGCGCAGGCAAGGGGGACATAGATGAGTTTTTAACCGAGTATTTGGAACATTATAACGCGACAAAGGGCAAGGGATATATTTCAATACCGTCGGGCAATCACGATTTGCCGAGAATATCAAAGGGCAGAACTTTCAGTGATTTGAAGGTAGCATACGTATTTTTGCTTACAATGCCGGGAATTCCTTTCATATACTACGGTGATGAAATAGGAATGAAATATATTGAAAACATCCCGTCAAAAGAGGGCGGGTATAACAGAACAGGCTCAAGAACGCCAATGCAGTGGGATAATACAAAAAACAAGGGGTTTTCTGCGTCAGATGAGCCATATTTGCCCGTTGATAACAGCACCAGTGCACCGACTGTAAAAGAGCAGTCAAAAGATAAAAATTCACTTTTAAATACAGTAAAAAAACTAACAGAAATACGAAAAAATAATGACGCACTTTGTGCAGACGGCGGTTTTGAGGTAATTAAAAAAGGTTATCCTTTTGTTTATAAGCGCTTTAATGAAGATATAAGCATAATTGTTGCAGTTAATCCGTCAAACGATGAAATTGAATTGGAATTGCCGCCCGTATGTAATGTGTTGATTGAAGAAAGTATACAGCACAAAGGGGAAAATATACGGTTCAATAAGCAGTCCTACATAATATATGTAACTAATAAATAAAT
>JAFZNF010000088.1 GCA_017553025.1 Clostridia bacterium
GGCTGCGCTGATTGCGGCGTATAAGAAGAACTTTGCCTCCGCACAGAACGTATGTGCAAATGTTGACCGTGAAACGGGGAAAATAAGCGTTTATGCGCAAAAAACTGTTTCGGAGGAGGTAACGGATACTCAGCTTGAAATATCACTTTCAGATGCCCGCAAAATCAGTAAAAAGTATGAAATCGGCGATGTGGTAAATATCGAAGTAACACCTGCTAATTTCGGAAGAATTGCAGCGATGACGGCAAAACAGGTGGTAACGCAGAGAATAAGAGAGGCTGAAAGAGGAAATATTTTCAGTGAATATACGCAAAAAGAAAATGACGTCTTAACGGGCAAAATAGACCGTATGGAACGCGGGAATATATTCGTGGATATCGGCAAGGTGGAGGCTATTCTTCCTGAAAAGGAACAGGTTGACACCGAATACTATGAGGTGGGAAGACCGATAAAGTGCTATGTAAGCGAGGTTAAAAACGGTCCGAGGGGCGCGCAGATTGTTCTTTCAAGAACGCACCCGGGACTTGTTAAAAGGCTGTTTTTCCAGGAAGTGCCTGAAATTCAGGACGGACTTGTGGAAATTAAATCTGTATCCCGCGAGCCCGGTTCAAGAACGAAAATTGCGGTTTACTCGGAAAATCCCGATATCGACGCGCAAGGCTCCTGTATAGGGCCAAGAGGCTCAAGAGTACAGGCGGTTTCGGAGGAGCTTAATTTTGAAAAGATTGATATTGTAAAATGGAGCGAGGATCCGGCAGAATACATTTCGGCGTCCCTAAGCCCATCGGAGGTGCTGTCTGTCGAGATTGACGAGAAGGAAAAAGCAGCGAAAGTTACCGTGCCTGAGCATCAGCTCTCGCTTGCAATAGGGAAATCGGGACAGAATGTTCGCTTGGCTGCAAGGCTTACAGGCTGGAAAATCGATATTTCGGCAGGAAAGGAATAATATATGCATATACCGAAGAGGATGTGTATCGCCTGTCGGCAGATGAAACCGAAAAAAGAGCTTATAAGGATTGTAAAAAACGGCGGGGAAGTGGCTTTGGATATGTATAACAAACTTGGCGGCAGAGGCGCATACATATGCAGAAACGAGGAATGTATAAGCACTGCAAAAAAACGCCGGGCACTTTCTAAGCACTTCAAAACGGCGGTTGACGATAAAATATATGACGCCGCAAAGGCGGTGACAGCGGATGAATAAAGTTTTGGGAATAATAGGGCTTGCAAAACGCGCAGGAAAAATCACATCAGGTGAGTTTTTATGTGAAAAGGCGGTAAAAAGCGGACAATCAAAGCTCATTATAATTGCATCGGATATATCAGAAAATGCAAAAAAGTCAGTTGTTAACACCTGCAATCATTACGGCGTAGAATATATAGAGTTTTCGGCATCTAAAGAGCTTGGCAGGGCTATCGGCGCAGACAGCAGAATGATTGTTTCGGTAAATGACGATAATTTCAAAAATGCAATTTTGTCCAAGATAGAAAGGATTGATGAACAGTATGGCAGATAACGGTATTAAAATAAGCCAGATTGCAAAGGATTTAAAGGTGACAAGCAAGGATATAACGGAAAGACTTGCCGCTTTTGGTGTAACAGTAAAAGCATCTAACCCTCTTACCGAGGAGCAGCTCGGGCTTATTTTCGATATTTATACAACTTTATATGATGTGGGAGATGCACCTATTGAAAAGCCTCCGCTTGAGGAAATTCCGCAAAAGGAAGAACCGAAAGAAGAGCCTGCGGTAAAAGAAAAGGAAGAAGTAAAGCCTGTTTCGGAAAAGAAACCCGAGCCCAAAAAGCAGGAGAGAAGAAAACCGCAGCAGAAGACTCTTCAAAAGAGCAGAAAAATAGGCGAAAAGGTTGTAGAAATACCGCAGGACAACAAGAAAGAATATGTGATATCGGCAGATGACGCCAAAAAGGTGCGCTATGTCGATACGAGAACATCAACGGTTGAGCTTGACAAGATTGCATCAAGAGAACGCATAGAGCATATGGTGACAGATGCAGATGTCACAAAGCTTGAGCGCGGCGGCAGGAAACAGCAGTTTGGCAAGAAACAGCAGCAAAAGGAAAAGGAAATAAAGCACAAGGAGCCTCCAAAAAAGAAGGAAAAGCAACTGCCTAAGGAAATAGAGCTTCCGGAAAGCATTACTGTCGGCTCTTTTGCATCGCTTCTTGGAAAGGGAGCTGCAGAAATCGTTAAAAAACTTATGATGCTGGGAGTTATGGCAACGGTAACACAGTCGATAGACTATGATACGGCGGCACTGATTGCGGCAGATTTTGGGGTTGATGCAAGACCTGAAATAATTATTACAAAAGAGGATATACTCTTTAAGGAAGAGGAAGATAAGGCAGAGGATTTGAAACCGCGTCCGCCCGTTGTGGTTGTTATGGGACACGTTGACCACGGCAAAACATCGCTTCTGGACGCAATCCGCCATACCTCTGTAACCGATACCGAGGCGGGAGGCATTACACAGCATATAGGTGCATACAGCGTAAGACTCGGCGACCGCGATATAACATTTTTGGATACGCCCGGACACGAGGCGTTTACGACTATGCGTGCACGCGGTGCGCAGGTAACAGACGTTGCAATCCTTGTGGTAGCGGCAGATGACGGAATTATGCCGCAGACTATTGAGGCAATAAACCATGCAAAAGCGGCGGGCGTTACTATAGTTGTAGCGATAAACAAGATTGATAAGGAAAACGCAAATGTTGAACGCGTAAAGCAGATGCTTATGGAGCACGAGCTTGTGCCTGAAGAATGGGGCGGAGATACCGTTTGCGTTGAAGTTTCTGCGAAAAACAAAACTAATATAGACGGACTTTTGGAAATGGTACTTTTGGTTGCCGATATGAAAGAGCTTAAGGCAAATCCTGATAAGGCGGCAAAGGGTACTGTAATAGAATCGCGCGTTGATAAGGGTATGGGACCTGTCGCAACAGTGCTTGTTCAAGAGGGAACATTGAATGTCGGAGATATTGTTATTGCAGGAACTGCGGTAGGACGCGTGCGTGCTATGACAAACGATAAAGGAAGAAGAATTAAAACTGCTCCTCCTTCAACACCTGTTGAAATCCAGGGACTTTCCGAAGCTCCTATGGGCGGTGAGCGTATTTTTGCAGTTAAGGACGAAAAACTTGCCCGTGAAGTTGCCGAATCGAGAAAAAATGAGCAGAAAGAAACTAAATTCAGCCAGATTAAAAAGGTTTCGCTCGACAATCTGTTTGACCAGATTGACGAAGGCAATATGAAGGAGCTTAGCATTATAATAAAGGCAGACGTTCAGGGTTCTGTAGAGGCCGTACGCCAGTCGCTCGAAAAACTGTCTAATGAAGAAGTAAGAGTGCGTGCAATCCACGGCGGCGTAGGCGCGATAAATGAGTCGGACGTTATGCTCGCAAATGCGTCAAATGCGATTATTGTCGGCTTTAATGTACGCCCTGATTCAGGCGCTTTGGCTGCTGCAGCATCTCAGGAGGTAGATATCCGTCTTTACAGCATAATCTATCAGGCAATAGAGGAAATTGAGGCGGCAATGAAGGGTATGCTTGACCCCAAATTCAAGGAAAGCATCATAGGTCACGCTGAAATCCGCCAGACCTTTAAGGTTTCAGGTGTAGGAACGATTGCAGGTGCATATGTAACGGACGGAAAGCTGACAAGAAATGCCGAAATAAGGCTTGTGCGTGACGGAATAGTCGTATATCAGGGCAAAATCGGAAGTTTAAAACGTTTTAAGGACGATGCAAAGGAAGTTGCAGACGGTTTTGAGTGCGGTCTTAGTATTGAAAACTATAACGACATCAAAGAGGGCGATACGGTAGAGTGCTTTGTTATGGAGGAAATTGAAAGATAACGGAAAGGCAACAAAATGGCAAAAAACAGGATAAATAAAATCAATGAAGAGGTGCGGCGCGAACTCGCGGCAGTTTTGAGAGAACTAAAGGATTCAAGAATACCGCTGATGACGAGCGTTGTATCGGTAAATGTAACGAATGATTTGAGCTATGCCAAATGCTATATAAGCGTTATGGGTGATGAAGAAACCAAAAAAAGAGCATTGGAAGGGCTTAAATCGGCATCTGGTTATATAAGGCGTGAAATGGGCAGACGGGTTGATTTGCGTGTGACACCTGAGTTTTTGTTTGAGCTGGACGATTCTATAGAACACGGCGCGTATATCAATAAAATGCTTAATGATATAATGAAAGGTCAGCATAATGATGAATGATGCCATAGAGATTATATTAAAAGCAGATAAGGTGTGGATAATTGCGCACGAGGACGAGGACGCAGACAGTGTCGGAAGTTGTTTTGCGATGAAGCAGGCGCTGTTAAAGCTCGGTAAGGACGCAAAGTGTTGTTTTAGTGCGCCTTTGGAAAATCATATTGCATTTATGGGCGGAGATTATGAGGTGTTCTGCGAAAATGACGAGTATGCGTCAGATTTGTGTATCTGTCTTGATTGCGGGGATATAAAAAGGCTGGGGAAACGAATAAAAGTATTTGAAAATGCAAAAAATACCCTATCAATCGACCATCACGAGACGAATACAAGGTTTGCCCGAGTGAATTTTGTCGATGCAAAGGCAGCGGCAACTGCAGAAATTTTGTACGGGCTGTTCTCTGAAATGGGAATAGAAATAGATAAGGATATAGCAAAAAATCTTTATGCGGCGATGAGCGCAGATACGGGAAGCTTTAAGTACAGCAATGTGACGGACAAGACTATGCATATTGCGGGTGAGCTTATTTCTAAGGGCATTAACCACGCTGAAATTGCACGCCTTTTGCACGATACCGACCCTATCGGTGTGATAAGATGCAAGGCGGAAATTATGCAGAATATTGAAGAATATTTTGAAGGAAAGCTGACTTTAGTAACAGCAACAGACGCACTTTTTGAAAAATACGGTATAACAGAGCGCGATTCTGGGGATATTGTCAATATCGCAAGAGCGGTATCGGGCTGTGTGATAGCGGTATCTTTAAGGGAAACGGACGGAAAAATCAAGATAAGTTTTCGTTCAAACGGCGAAATATCGGTTTCACAAATTGCCCAGAAATTCGGCGGCGGCGGTCACGCGAAAGCCGCAGGAGCTAAAGTTACGGGTAAGACAATTGAGCAGGTAAAGGCGGAGGTTAAAGATGCCGTCTTGGGAGTTTTTGAATGATTGAATATGATAAGGACGCGATAGTTTATCCGTACATAACATCTTATATACGCGGTGAAATACCAGAGCGCAAAGGTATTTTAAAGGAGCTTGAGGAATACGCTTTTGAAAATGCTGTTCCGATAGTGCAGCCTGAGACCGCAAAACTTTTGGAGGCACTAACTTGTATAAAAAGACCTGAGCGTATCCTGGAGGTTGGCTGTGCCATAGGCTATTCGGCAATTTTAATGGCGCAGTATCTGGGTGAGAAAGGCAGTATTACAACGCTTGAGTGGGACGCTGATATGGCAGAAATTGCAAGGCATAACATTGAAAAGGCAGGACTTTCAAACCGTATAACGGTTATAAAAAATGACGCAAAGGAAGTAATAAAAAATCTTACGGGAGAATATGACATTATTTTTCTGGACGGACCTAAGGCACATTATATTTATATGTTAAACGACTGTATACGGCTCTTGAAAAAGGGCGGAATACTTGTTTCTGATAATGTTTTGTATAAAGGAATGACAGCGGACGATGAGCACGTTATAAGACGAAAAATAACAATTGTCAAGC
This sequence comes from Clostridia bacterium, assembly GCA_017553025.1. Next base: position 5,756 of record JAFZNF010000088.1, read on the forward strand.
GGCTGAGAAGATTTATTTCCGCACAGATGCAGCGGACGGAGCTTGAAACGGTAATACTTCCGCTTGGCGACGGCGTAACGGTTTCAGTAAAAAAATAAATCATACGGAAAGTGATGAAATTATGAAAAAACCTGAACTTTTAGCACCCGGCGGGAGCCTCGAAAAGCTGAAAACCGCAATACTTTACGGTGCGGACGCAGTCTATATAGGCGGAGAGGCGTTCAGCCTGCGTACGGCAGCTGAAAATTTTTCGCTTGAGGATATGAAGGAGGGGCTGGAATTTGCCCATAAAAAAGACAAAAAGGTTTATCTTACGGCAAATATAATCCCGCATAATAAGGATATTGAGGATTTTAAAAAATATATAGAAGAAATTGCACCGCTTGGCTTTGATGCGGTGCTGATATCCGACCCCGGAATGCTTGAAATAACGCGCGAATTGGCACCAAATCTGCCGATACATATAAGCACACAGGCAAATAATGTCAACTACCAAAGCGCATCTTTTTGGTACAGACAGGGCGCAAAACGTGTTGTTCTTGCACGTGAAATGAGTATGGCGGAAATAAAGGAAATACGCGCGAAAACTCCGCCTGAGCTTGAACTTGAGGCGTTTGTCCACGGGGCTATGTGTATGTCCTATTCAGGGAGATGCCTGCTTTCAAATTATATGACAGCACGCGACGCAAATCAGGGAGCCTGCGCACATCCTTGCAGGTGGAATTATGCTTTGGTTGAGGAAACAAGGCAGGGAGAATATATGCCTGTTTATGAGAATGAGCGCGGAAGTTTTATTTTTAATTCCAAGGATTTATGTATGATAGAGCATATTCCCGAAATAATTGAAAGCGGGATTACAAGCCTAAAACTTGAGGGCAGGGTAAAAACCGCATACTATGTCGCAACAGTAGTAAAGGCATACCGTGACGAGATTGACAGATTTTTGGAAAATCCAAAAGAGTATAAATTTAACCCAAAAAGTATGGAGGAGCTTTTAAAGGTAAGCCACAGACCTTACTCTACAGGCTTTTATTTCGGCAAGCCTGACGAAAATTCGCAGGTCTATGGGTCAAGCTCCTATATACGGGAGTATGATTTAATAGGAATAGTGACTGATTTTGACGAAAAAACGGGAATTGCGACGCTTTCACAGCGTAACAGATTTTTTAAGGGTGATGAAATTGAGGTACTTTGTCCGGATAAGCCGTTTTTTTCACAGAAAATTGAATATATGGTAAATGAAAAGGATGAGGAAATAGAAGTTGCTAAAAATGCAGAGATGACGGTAAAAATAAAAGTTACACAAGCGGTAAAAGTGGGTTCTATGCTAAGAAAACAAAGGGGAATATAAAATGAAAGGGATAAATGCGATAGGCGAAAATATAATGCGGGTAAGGAAGAAAAATGGACTTACTCAGGCACAATTCGGCGAAATAATAGGAAAATCGCAGAGTACGGTTTATAGTTACGAAAATGGGAGCGTAATCCCCAGCTTTGAGGTGCTTACTATGATATCGCACTTTTTCGGCGTTTCGGTAGGATATCTTATGGGAATAGAGTGGAATCCGCTTTCGGGAAAGGCACTTCGGGAACTTTACGATATATATGTAGATGAGGCAAGGGAAGATGAGTAGAAAAAACAGAAAACTGCCTGTTCTTTTGGGAGTTGCGGTGTGGGAGGTATACCGCTTTTATAAGGGAAAGGGAATTTTTAATAAGTTCAGGTATAAAGAGCAGCACGAGGCGCTCTGCCATTATCTTGAAACCCACTATCCTGATGCATTCTATTCGGATATAGTGGAAGCAGAGGGCGGCTGGTCGTGCATTGTAACAGACGGCGGGCGTCAGATTGTAATTTATATGACTAAAACGGACAATGAAACGTTTGTTTTCTGGGAAAAGGAAAACTGAATTATGCACAAATTTCTCCTTTTAGCGTAATGTAATAGTATAAAGCTGAAAGGAGGAATTTTAGTATGGGTTTATTCGGCGGAAATAACTGCGGAAACAATGACGGCGGTTGGATTTGGATATTGATTATCGTGGTTTTGGTTTTGTGTTTGCAGGACGGGAGTCTTTTGGGCGGACAGAATAATTGCTGCGATGACTGCTGTGACAACAACTGCTGTTGCTAAAATCAATCAGCATACGGCGCGGAGAAATCCGTGCCTCTTTTTTTTGGGAAAATATTGTATTCTTCTTACTGCTGTGGTATAATAACCCTTGACTTTCTGTTTAAGGACGCGAGCGTTTGTTATGATTAAAGAGTTTTTAAATAAAATACCTGAGAGGATAAGGCTGCTATTCTTTTGGCCTGTTTTCGGCGTAGTATTTTATCATATGGAATTGGTTGGAGCTGAAAAATATCATACGGTACATTGCTTTTTGGACGATATGATTCCGTTTTGTGAGTATTTTATAATTCCATATTATTTTTGGTTTGTATTTTTAATAGGTATGATGGTTTATGGTTTTTTCTGGGATTTGCCTGCACTTAAGAACTATATGAAATTTACTGCTATAACTTACGCGGTTACTCTTTTAATATATGCGGTCTATCCTACGGCACAGGATTTGCGGCCGCAAGCATTTGAACACAACAATTTTTTTACCAATATTGTGAATTTTGCATACAGTGTTGACACAAATACAAATGTCTGCCCGTCAATACACGTGCTTGGCTCTATGGCGGTGTATTTTGCGGCAAGCAGAAGCAAAGTTTTTGGAACACGCAGGTGGAAAATGATATTTTTTGCAGTTGCGGTTTTAATATCTCTGTCAACTCTGTTCGTAAAACAGCACTCGGCAGTCGATATTGTAACTGCACTCATTTTAGGAGCTATAGCCTATCCTGTTGTTTATCAAAACAAGAGGGAAGAGAAATATAAGGAAGAAAAACAGCAGATAATAGTAGGAATAAATGAATGAATAAGAAATTAAAATCAAATATTTTTCTTTTTAGCGCACCTATGATATGGGGAGGCGCCTTTGTTGCACAATGTATGGTAGATGTAGATGCCTTGGGTACTTTTGCATTTAACGCGGTGCGCTTTGCAATTGGCGCGGTATTTCTCATACCAATTGCAATTTTGTTTGAAAAAGAGCCACATAATAGGGACAAATTCAAAAAAACTGTCATTTGCGGTGCAATTGCAGGAAGTATAGTGTTTATAGTATCGGCATTTCAAATGTACGGTATAAGTATAAATAAAAATTCAGGCAAAAGCGGATTTTTGACAGGACTTTATATGGTTATAGTACCATTTTTAAACTTTTTGTTTTATAAAAAGAAAGTAAGTTTAAAAGAATGGACAGCGGCAATTATAGCAACAGTTGGATTGTTTTTAGTAAGTGTTCCAAGCGGATTTGGCAGTGTAAATTTCGGCGATGTAATGGTGCTTTGCTGCGCATTTTTCTCGGCTGTGCATATTCTTGCAATAGATAAGTTCTTAGAAACAGTAAGTCCGATTAAATTTTCATTAATTCAGTTTGCAGCCTGCTCGCTATTAAGTGGGATATGCGCCGTGTTTACAGAGGATTTTTCGGTATCGGGAGTTTATGTAAACCTTTTGCCGATACTTTATACAGGAATTCTGTCAACGGGTGTTGGTTATACCTTTCAGGTTTTGGGGCAGAAAGACGCAAATCCGAACTTTGCATCCATTGTGCTTGCAAGCGAGGGCGTATATGCCGCTCTTGCGGGAGCAGTCATTCTTGGTGAAACAATGACACTTAAGGGATATATGGGTTGCGTATTGATGTTTTTGGGAACGATTTTGTCGCAGATAGAATTAAAAAAGTCAGTTTGTTAACAAAACTACTTGACAAAACGGTGATGTGTTGATATAATTACAAAGTGCCTTTTTGGTACAGTATGCGGATGTGGCGGAATTGGCAGACGCGCTAGACTTTGCTTCCACCACCTCGGTGAAATTATTGTTGATTACGGATTTTCCGTTTTCATAAATGAGGATTAAGCGAAAAGTTCCTCCTCGGGTAACCTCTCCCGTGTAAAAATCAAGAGGTAAAACTGAATATGCGCCCGTGGCGGAATTGGCAGACGCGCTGGACTAAGGATCCAGTGACCCTAACACGGTCATACGAGTTCAAGTCTCGTCGGGCGCACTACTTCAAATAAAAAGGAGATATATAATGAAAAAGATGTTAATAGCAGCAATGTTAGTAACTCTGTTCATCATTGGTTGTGGTAATTCACAAACAATACAAGCCGAAGTAGTAGCTTCACCAACTCCTACTCAAGTGGTTACACCTAC
>JAFZNF010000089.1 GCA_017553025.1 Clostridia bacterium
GCCGCGGTTTACAGTGGTCGTATTATATAATTCAAGTGCTTGCTTTGCGTAATTATCCATTTTATGATCCCGCCATATAATACTTTGAACGTATTATATCTTTCCTTTCTCAGAATTTTGGAATTGTTATAATTGTATTTCTATTTTTCCGTTATCCGAATAACCGATAGGTCCTACGGTCTTATTGAAGGAAGATACGTATTCAAAATATTCATCCTTGCATTTAAACAACGGTTTAAAATCGGAAACTATCTGTTTTGCCGTCTTGGCATTATCCTTAAGCAAAATATAAAGCATATTTATTTGAAGCTTTGCCGATCCGACGCAGGCAAGATCGGGATCTTTGATTTGATAATCCGAGCCGTGCGAAGTGCCGCTTGCACCGGGTGCGTAAGGATGAACGACAGGCATCAGCACTGATAAATCACCCATATCCGTACTGCCCGAACCGATCACGTCATACATTAAAAATTGAGTTCCGGGGATTCCGCTTGCCGCCTCCTTGACAACCTCGATCATTTTTTCGGAATTAGTCAACGGGGAAAATGCAAAAATGTCCCTTATTTCGATATTTGCTCCGATCGAAAGCGCTCCGCCGCACATGGCACGATTGACCCTTTGATTTGCGTCCTTTATTGCCTCAAAAGTGCTTCCCCTTACGTAGCTTTCGAGCACGACCTTGTCGGGAATGGCATTTACGGCGGTGCCACCTTGCTTGATAATAGGATGAACTCTTATTAAATCCGGCTCTTTAAACGTTTCACGAATGGAATTTATTGCCGACAGCCCTAAATTTGCCGCGTATAAAGCATTACAGCCGTTCCAGGGACTTCCTCCCGCGTGTGCCGAAACGCCTTTATAAATAATCTCTTTTGCAACAGCGCCCACCGATCCTTTACGACAAGTAAAACTGTCGCCTTGGCTGGAATGCACCATGAAAGCCAAATCAACTCCGTCGAAATATCCTCTGCTTAAAAATTCACTTTTACCTTCAAGATAATTTATAATGCCTTTTTCCTTAAGCGAAAGACGGTAATCGATTTCGATCAGTTCTTCGGCAGGAACGGCACACAATCTTATTCTACCGCATAAATCATCGAGAATACCGGGCTCCTTCAAAGCAGCCGCAACGCCTAAAAGCGCCGCACATTGAGCGCTGTGCCCGCAACAGTGTACCGCGCCTGTTTCGGGGTCACTTTCGGGGTGCTCAGCACATAAAAGGGCATCCAACTCCCCTAAAACCAAGACCTCAGGTCCCGGTTTCCCCGTGTCAAGAACAGTAAAAAATCCTGTTATATTTTCTGCTTTTGTGAGCTTGTATCCAAGCTTTTCAAAAGCATCCTCAAGATACTCAGACGTTTTATACTCTTTATAACCTGTTTCCGGATTAGACCAAAAATACTTATGGCTTTCCAGAATTAAACTCTTATTTTTTTCAACCGCATTTATATATTTTTTCATATGATTTTTGCACTCCGATTATTGATGACAGTATGATTTTGGTCAATTTAAAAGATTATTCCGTTCTGATAATCCGTAACAAAATTAACAAATAAATCAATCGAATACTTTAAGCAATCCTCATCAACCGAAAATTCCGAACTGTGCAGCGGAGGTATCGGTGATTCTTCAACATTTTTGCCTATGCCGAGTCTGAACATAACACTTGGCTTTTTTCTTGAAATGAAAGAAAAATCCTCACCGCTCATAGTGCGCTTCCTTGGCAATATATTTTCTTCGCCCAATAATCTTACTGCCGTTTTGCGCATACATTCGGTCATTATGGGGTTGCAATCCACATACGGCAAAAACTTTGTTACGGTCACTTTTGCCGATCCTCCGTAAAGTTCGGCTGTTTTATTGCAAATTTCTTCAATGCGTTTGTCCATAACCTTTGAAAGCTCATCATTTTGAGTCCGCGAAGAGAGTGTGATTTTCGCATAATCGGCTATAATATTATTTGCGCTGCCTCCGTTAAAGGTTCCTATGTTTATAAGCGCCGGCTCACTTGAGGGCACTTCTCTTGCAAGCATAAGTTCAAGCCCCATATATGCCTCTACGGCCATA
>JAFZNF010000090.1 GCA_017553025.1 Clostridia bacterium
CCTCCTTTCTAATGCTTTTTTCCTTGCGGCTTCTCTCATTTCGGGCGTCCAGCTTTCACGGCGTGAACGGTCTTGCCATGTGCGTGATATGATTTGTTCATCATTTAGTGTAAAATTTATGGTATTATTTGGCAAAATCTCGATACGCTTTATACGCTCATAATCGGCTGTTATGCTCTCAATAAGGCTTATGAGCGTGTTTTCGGGTATCTGCTTTGACGGACATTCGGCTTTGCCGTAGTTATTAAAGGTATTGCAAATCCAAACATAACCTGTTGCCGTCGGCTTTCGCTTGTAAGTCTTACCGCATATACCGCAGAACACCTTTCCCGAAAATGGCATAGTCACAGAATTCTGCCCCCGACCTTTTGCTTTTGAGGCACGCCTTTCACGCTCTGCCTGTAGTTTTTCAAAAACATCAATGGGGATAATAGCCTCGTGAGAGTTTTCCACATGGTATTTGGGAAGCTCACCGTTATTTTTCAAGGTCTTTTTTGAAATGTGGTCGCTTCTGTATGTCTTTTGCAGGATAAGGTTTCCGGTATAGTTATAGTTCATAAGAATTTCCCGTATATATTCGTGCGGCCATAATGCGCCGCTTCGGGTTCGGTAGCCTTTTTCGTTTAACATTTTCTCAATGGCTATAACGCCCATACCCGATAAATAGCTATCGCACATGAGGCGTATTACATTTGCCTCTTCGGGAACGACTACAAATTTATCCTTTTCAAAACGGTATCCATAAAGCATGTGGTTGAAGGGAATACCCTCTTGAAAATTCTTCTTAACACGCCACTTCTGATTTTCCGATACCGACCTGCTCTCCTCCTGTGCGTATGAGGCAAGGAGCGTTATTAAAAGCTCGCCCTCGCTGCTTTCGGTATGGATGTTTTGCTCCTCAAAATATACATCAATCCCGAGCAGTTTCAGCTCCCGTATCGTTTCCAGAAGCGTAACCGTATTCCGTGCAAAGCGGGAAATGGATTTAGTTATAACCATATCTATTTTCCCTGAACGGCAATCCGATAAAAGACGCTGAAAATTCTCCCTTTTATCCTTTGTGCCTGTTCTTGCCTCATCGGCATATACGCCTGCATACTGCCAGCCGTTATGGCTTGTTATGAGGCTCTTGTAATACTCTACCTGCGCGGCGAGGGAACGGAGCATTTCGTCTTTGCCGCACGATACCCTTGCATACGCCGCTACATTTTTGGGCTTAGGAAGAGCAGAATTCTGAAAATGTACCTGTTCAACTGTTCTCATATTATCGCCTCCTTGTATAAGTAATATATCGTACTATATATCACTTAAAAAGCCGTAAAAGTCAACTGTTATGCGGCAAATATACTGCACGAATTAAAGCCGTATTTTTGCCCTATTACTGTATACAATTCCGCCGCCTCTTTTGGCGTGAAAATACCATTTTTTACAAAGTGGTCAATGGCGGAAATAGCCGTTCTGTAGTTTAGTATGTTTTCGGACGAATATTTGTTATCTTGCATATATCCTTCCTTCCTTTCTGCGATGCCTGTTCCAATAGCTCATACGGCACTTGTCACTGCAAAACCGTTTTGCCTTCCTGCCGCCGTTCTGCCTGACGGGCTTGCCGCAGTATTCACAAAGCATAATGTCGGGAATGTCAGGGTGCCGCCGTATATATGACTTTACTGTATTGACCGAAACGTCGAGCTTCCGGGCAATCGCCGTAGGCTTAAAGCCTTGCAGCCGTAAATTATTTAATATGTCTATCTGATGCTTTCTCATAATGTGTTTCCTTTCTGTTAGGGGGTAGGGGCCGGTCACATCTCTACCGCTATTTTTCTCCGAAACGGGCGCTCCTCATCATAAACAAAAATTCCAATTCAAACGCCCTATTAACCTCTCAAAAACTTATTTAATATTTTTCGCGGATTTTGCTGTGATTTTACATTGTGTGCTAAATGCCGTACAACATTAACATTTCCGCAGTTATGCGGTTTTCAGGGTATATTACAGCCCTCAAAAACTTTTCAGCCTATCCCCCTCAAAACTCATGCGGATTTTTGCGTAAGGGGAGGCGCCCGTTTTAAGACTGAAAAGGTGTAGAGATTTTGCCCCCCCTTACCCTATAAAAAATATTTATAAAACCATTGACACCATATATGACACCGTGATATAATGGTTATGAAAACACAAGATAGGAGCATATATAA
>JAFZNF010000091.1 GCA_017553025.1 Clostridia bacterium
TCTCTTGAACGAAATATTAAAAACATAGCGGCACAAGGGGCGCAAAACGGACATCAAAACCACGGCGAGGACGCCTGTGCAGGTGCTGCTGCTGTGATAGATGTAAATACGGGAGAGGTTTTGGCTCTTGCGACATACCCAAACTATGACCCGCAAACCTTTTCCAAGGACTATGAATTGCTGTCGCAAGATGATGCAAAGCCTTTATGGAACCGCGCAATAAGCGGGGCATATACTCCCGGTTCTACATTTAAACCTCTTACAGCGATTGCAGCGCTTTCGACGGGAGCTATAACGGCAAATGAAACGATAACCTGCGAAGGTGTTTACCGATTTTATGAAGATTATCAGCCGAAATGCTGGATATGGTCAGAACAGCATTTAACACACGGACCGATAAATGTCTCACAGGCAATTGTGGAATCCTGTAACTATTTCTTCTATGAAACAGGAAGAAGAACGGGCATAAACGCTATAAGCGAATATGCAAGAAAATTCGGTCTGGGTGAAAAGACGGGGATTGAGCTTACCGAGGAGGTAAGCGGAAATGTATCAAGTCCGGAATATAAAAAGACGCTTTATAAAGATGAAAAGGAACAAAAGTGGGTTGCGGGAGATACGATACAAACGGCGATAGGTCAGTCATATTCTTCTTTCACGCCTATAGGTCTTGCAAACTATATCGCATCTATTGCAAACGGAGGAAACAGGTATAAAGTCCATATAATTAAGAGCGTGCGCTCGTCAAAGGACGGAAGCAGTGTATATGAGGAAAAACCGACAATAATAGAGAACGTAAATGTGCCTGAAGATATATTAAAAACCGTAAAAAGAGGTATGCTTGGAGTTACTGACGAAGGCTCTGCAAAACAGATTTTTGACGGATATCCCATAAATGTAGGCGGAAAGACGGGAACGGCTCAGATAAGCAAAAAATCTTCAAATAATGCGCTGTTTGTTTCTTTTGCACCGTTTGAAAAGCCTGAAATCGCGGTTGCTGTTGTAATAGAACACGGTTACCGCGGTGCAAATGCGGCATATGTGGCAAGGGATATATATGACGAGTATTTCGGACTTAACAGAAAGGATAAAGGTGCTGAGCAAAATTCGGACAAAAATGATATTCATAATATACTTTTGCCGTAAAAATTTCTGAAATTTTATTTACAAAGCGGTTTTTTTCTGTTATAATTTTATCGTAGAATTTGTTTGAAAGGGTGATGTTTTTGAATATTGCGTGTATAGCTCATGACAAAAAGAAAGAAATGATGGTTCAATTTTGCATTGCCTATAAGGGCATATTGGAAAAACATTCTCTTTTTGCAACCGACAACACAGGGAAACTTATTGCTGAAACTACGGGTATGAATGTGTACCGCTTCTTGTCAGGCACACAAGGCGGAGATCAGCAAATCGGAGCGAGAGTTGCATATAATGAAATTGATTTGATACTGTTTTTCAGAGATCCTATTACTCCTGGTACATATGAGCCTGACAGTATGGGACTTTTAAAGCTGTGCGATATGCATAACATTCCTATTGCTACCAATCTGGCTACTGCCGAGGTGCTTATACACGGATTGGCACGCGGTGATTTAGACTGGCGTGACATAGTAAATCCTAAAAACTGACTATTTGGAAGCTGGTAGCATTATGTATAAATATGAAATGCACTGCCATACGAAAGAGAGCAGCAAATGCGGGAAAATAAGCGGAGCGGAGATGGCAGATTTTTATAAAGATATGGGATATACGGGACTTATCATATCCGACCATTTTTTTAATGGCAACACTGCCGTTCCAAAAGATTTACCTTGGGAAGAAAGAATAGAGCAGTTTTGCAAGGGCTATGAGGTGGCAAAGGCAAGAGGAGATAAGATAGGCATTGATGTTTTCCTTGCCTGGGAGAATTCATACAGGGGGAATGATTTTCTTACATACGGACTTGATAAAAAGTGGCTTTTGGAACACCCGTACTGTGATACACTACCTGTAAAAGAATACTTGTGTCTTGTAAAGAAATCAGGCGGGTATTCGGTGCAGGCTCACCCGTATCGTGAGGCGGATTATGTTGATATGATTCGGCTTTTGCCAAGAAATGTTGATGCAGTTGAAACGGTTAATGCCTGCAATACTGATTTTGAGAATAAAATGGCAGATATTTATGCGACAGAATATGGGCTCACAAAGGTCTGCGGAACAGATAATCACGTTGGAAAGCGTGATAGGCTGTCGGCGTTAGAGCTTGAGTTCAGAGCAAATTCCATTTTGGATATAATTTCCGCCATTAAAGACGGGAATTACAAAATCTCATTGTATGAAACAAATTAAATCTTTTTTGAAAAGAGATGTATTATGAGTAAAAAACAAAAAATAATCAGTGCTGCTGTCTTTGCAGTGCTGATAATTTTAATTTTAGGCGGGATTTTTCTGATAAATCCCGTCAAAACCGAAACTGAGCCGATTAACGAGGTTATGAGGGACGCGGTATTGCACGAGAGCGCAAAAATAAACTTTTTGGGCGGATTTTCTGTAAATCCTGCGCTTATTTCGGCATATTTTGTGACGGCGATTATACTTGTAACAGCTGTCTTAATACGGATTTTTGCAATACCTAAGTTTAAAATAATCCCTGGGAAATTCCAACTTATATTAGAGCAGGCGGTAGGGATATTTGACGGAATTGCGAAAGACAAGAGTCCTCATAGAAATAAATTTCTTTCCGCCTATATTTTTACGGCGGGAAGCTATATTTTTATAGGTACGCTTTTTGAACTTTTTGGAGTTCAGGCGATTACAACCCGCGGACAGCCTATTTCCCTTCCTGCACCGCTTTCGGACATAAACGCCGCTTTGGCGCTTGGTGTTATGTCCTATGGCATAATTCTGCTTGGAGGACTGATTGCGGGAGGCTTTGGCGGATTTTTCACCGCACTGAAGGATTTTTCTCTTCCTGTATCAATGAGTTTCAGACTGTTTGGTGCGCTTTTAAGCGGCGCGCTTGTAACAGAGCTTGTGTATTACTATTATTCGCTTAGCTTTGTTCTTCCCGTAATTGTGGGCGTAATGTTTACGCTTTTGCACGCGGTAATACAGGCGTATGTACTTGCTATGCTGACTGCACAGTTTTACGGGGAATCTACAGAAAAAACAAAAAAAGGAGTAAAATAAAATGAAAAGGACATTAAAAATCATATTTAATACAACGCTTGCAATGGCGGCTTTTGCTATGCCTGTTTTTGCAGAGGGTACTAACGGGGCAGGAGGAACTGCGGTAAAAGCAATAGCAGCAGCAGTAATTATGGCTGTTGCAGCAGCGGCGGGCGCAATTGCAATGGCGATTGCGATTTCAAGAGCGGAGGAAGGTACTGCACGTCAGCCTGAAGCGGCAGGAAACATAAGAACGCTTATGATGATGGGACTTGTTTTCATTGAAACGGCAATTATTTATGCTCTTATTACTGCAATAATTATTATATTTGTTCTTTAAGACAGGGTGGAAAATATGAATTTACCTTTGAATATTGATATAAGACAAATTCTTCTTCATATGCTGAATTTTGTTATTCTGTTCGGCGGACTTTATTTTATTCTTTATAAGCCTGTAAAGGATTTCATTTTAAAGCGCGAAAAAATGTATGAAGATATCGACTTAAAAACCAAAAATGCGCTAAAATCTGCAGAGGACACCAAAAAGGATTATGAGGAAAAACTAAAAAACGCAGACGGCGAAATACAGCAAATGGAAGATAAGGCAAAGGAAAATGCAGAGCTTTTGGCAAACGATATAATTAAAAAAGCAAAAGCTGAGGCGGATGAAATTTTGAATAAAGCAAGAACGCAGGCAGAATACGAAGCAAAAGAGAGCCTGCATCACGCCAATAGCGAAATTTCAAAAATTGCGCAAGCCGCGGCAAAAAAGATTGTATTTAAAAGCACAAGCGAGTCATATGACGCGTTTTTAGATAATGCAAAAGGAGATGCAAAGGGTGGAAAATGAGATAAAAACCGCAGTTTTGTACTCCGATACTAAGCCAAGTGATGCGCAGACCGAGAAATTTGTAAAATTTCTTCAGGAAAAATACGAAACCGGGATTGAGCTGCATTGGGAAAAGGATGACGGCATAAAAAACGGTTTTAGGCTCACTGTCGAAAATGATGTGTATGACTGGACTTTAGACGGACGGTTCAGACAGTTAAAAAAGTATATAAAGTCTATGGCGGAGGAGGAAACCAATCTTATTCCGCTTTTAAAAGAACGCATAGAAAAATGGACTCCTGCCGTATTGTCAAGCGAAACGGGTACCGTTTTGACAGTTGGGGACTGTGTAGCTACCGTTGGCGGGCTCAAAAATGCCTTTTACGGCGAAATACTTCTTTTCGCAGACGGCGTAAAGGGAATGGTTCAGATGGTAGACGAGGACACCTGCGGCTGTATCCTCTTTGATGACAGCGAGGAACTTTTAGCAGGAACCCCTGTAAGGCATACAGGCAAGATTGCGGGAATACCCTGCGGTATAGATTTTTTGGGAAGAGTAACGAACGCTTTAGGACTTCCGATTGATGCAAAAGGTGCTATTGAATCGGAGCAGTATAGACCTGTGGAAAGTGCAGCGCCGGGCATAATCGATAGAGAAGCTGTAAATAAGCCGCTGTATACAGGGATAATGGCAATTGATGCAATTTTCCCTATAGGAAAGGGTCAGCGTGAGCTTATTATCGGCGACAGACAGACTGGTAAGAGCAGTATAGCGATAGATACAATAATAAATCAAAAAGGAAAAGATGTTATTTGTATCTATGTATCTATAGGTCAAAAAACAAGTTTTGTTTCAAATCTGGTATCAACGCTGTCAAAGTATGGCGCTATGGAGTATACAGCAGTAATTTCGGCATCTGCAGGTGAGGCGGCAACGCTTCAGTATCTTGCGCCGTATGCAGGCTGTGCTTTAGGCGAATACTTTATGGAACGCGGAAAAGATGTTTTAATAGTTTATGATGATTTGTCAAAGCACGCAGTTGCTTACCGCGAGATAAGCCTGCTTTTGGGACGTTCCCCGGGAAGAGAGGCATACCCGGGCGATGTATTCTATCTCCATTCAAGACTTCTTGAGCGGAGCGCACATCTTTCAAAAGAGCTTGGCGGCGGAAGTATGACTGCTTTGCCTATTGTAGAAACGCTTTCGGGCGATGTTTCTGCATATATTCCCACAAATATTATTTCAATAACCGACGGTCAGATTTTTCTTGAAAGCAGTCTTTTCTATTCCGGACAAAGACCTGCAATAAATATCGGACTTTCTGTTTCGCGTGTTGGAGGAAATGCGCAGACAAAGGCAATGAAAAAGGCGGCAAAAACGTTGCGGCTTGACCTTGCACAGTACCGTGAAATGGAAATATTTATGCAGTTTTCAAGCGAACTTGATGAGGAAACTCGGCACAGACTTAAGTACGGTCAGGGACTTATGCAAATGCTCAGGCAAAAGCAGGCAAGTCCTTTAGCGCTTCACAAGCAGGTAATTATGCTTATTGCTGCAATGGGACACTGTATGCAAAAAACTGCTGCAGATAGTATACACGAATATCTTGAAAGACTTGTATCAAAAATCGAGACAGAATATCCCGAAATTTGCAACAGAATTGATGAAAGTGGAGATTATTCGCAAGAGGACGAACAGAAAATTTTAGAAATTGCACGCACTATTGGTGATTGATATGTCAAATATAACCGAAATAAAAAACAGAATGGAAAGCGTGCGTGATATGCAAAAAATCACAAACGCTATGTATCTTATAGCCTCTGCAAAGATGCGGCGGGCAAAAACAGGACTTAACGCAACAAAACCGTATTTTAATGCGCTGAAAACTGAGATAAAACGTGTTTTCCGCATAGAAGAGAGAATAGATAACCGATATTTTTATCCCATAACGGGAGAACACGAGTTTGAGGGGGCATACGCATATCTTGTCATAACGGCGGATAAGGGGTTAGCCGGTGCTTATAATCAAAATGTTATCAAAAAGGTTATGGAGCTTATAGGGGAGCATAGTCCGTCAAGGCTTTTTGTTGTGGGCGAATACGGAAGACAGTATTTTGCATCGCATCATATTCCTTTTGAGAAAGATTTTATATTTACCGCTCAAAATCCAACGCTGAACAGGGCACGAAAGATATCAAATTTGCTTCTTGACGGGTATAAAACGGGAGAATTCAAGAAAATTTTTGTGGTTTACACCGATATCGGAGGCGGGCTTAATACAGAAGTTAATGTAATGCGGCTTTTACCGTTTCATAGGGCGGAGTTTGTGACTGCAAAACAAGAAAAAGCAATAGAAAAGCCTTTTGAATTCTTACATTCATTAGATAAACTGCTGGATAATATTATGCCCAGCTATACGACAGGCTTTATATACAGTGCTATGGTTGACAGTTTTTGCAGCGAACAGTCCTCGAGAATGAATGCGATGAATTCTGCCAATGAAAATACAAAAGAAATTCTGTCACAGCTTTCGCAAAAATATAATCACGAAAGGCAAAACCGCATAACGCAGGAAATTACGGAGATTGCTGGGGCTAGCAATAATTGCGGAAATAGGAGGATATAGGAAGCGTATGGCGGGGAAAACTGTAAAAGTCACAAGCTCGGTGGTAGATGTACGGTTCTCGGACGGACGCCTGCCAAAAATAAAGGAAGAGCTTGTTATAGAAGAAAAAGGAAAAAAATATATTATGGAAGTGGCGCAGCATATTGGAAATAACTGTGTCCGCTGTATTATGCTTTCGCCAAGCGACGGGCTGTCCTGCAATATGGATGTTTTAGCTACGGGAGAAACTATACAGGTACCTGTCGGAATAAGGACTCTCGGAAGAATGTTTAATGTAATGGGAGAACCTATCGACGGCGGAACTCCGATCGATAAAACAGTAAAAAGAGCATCTATTCACAGAAAGGCACCTCAGTTTAAGGATATGAGCGAGGATACTGAGGTTTTGGAAACGGGAATAAAGGTAATAGATTTGCTTGCGCCCTATGCAAAAGGCGGCAAGATTGGCCTTTTTGGCGGAGCGGGAGTAGGGAAAACCGTTTTGATACAGGAGCTTATCCATAATATTGCTACACAGCACGGTGGATATTCCGTTTTCGCAGGAGTGGGAGAACGCTCGCGTGAGGGAAACGATTTATGGAACGAAATGAAGGAGAGCGGCGTTTTAGATAAAACAGCGCTTGTATTCGGTCAAATGAATGAGCCGCCCGGCGTGCGTATGAGAGCGGCACTTTCGGGACTGACAATGGCGGAGTATTTCAGGGACAGAGAACATAAGGATGTCTTGCTTTTTATTGACAATATTTTCAGATTTGTTCAGGCAGGGAGCGAGGTTTCTACCTTGCTTGGACGAATGCCGTCGGCTGTCGGGTATCAGCCTACGCTTGCGGAGGAATTAGGAGCTTTGGAGGAGCGTATTGCATCAACAAAGCGGGGCTCTATAACATCGGTTCAGGCGGTGTATGTTCCTGCCGACGACCTTACAGACCCTGCCCCTGCAACTACGTTTACTCATCTTGATGCAACAACGGTATTAAGCCGTAAAATATCCGAGCAGGGAATATATCCTGCCGTTGACCCGCTTGAATCGGGCTCAAGAATACTTGAAGCGGATATTGTCGGCAGTTACCATTACAGTATTGCAAGAAAGGTTACTGAAATTCTTGAAAAGTATAGAGAACTTCAGGACATTATTGCAATACTCGGAATGGAAGAATTAAGCGATGCGGACAAATTAACGGTAGCAAGAGCAAGGAAAATCCAGCGCTTTTTGTCACAGCCGATGTTTGTGGCGGAAAAATTTACGGGAGTTAAAGGCGTTTATGTCCCGCTTTCCAAGACCTTAAAGGGTTTTGAAATGATTATAAACGGGGAGGCGGACGATTGTCCCGAGTCGGCTTTTTATAATGTAGGAACTATTGAAGATGTCTATGAAAAGGCAGAAATAATAAAGGCGGAGGAAGAAAATGAATAGTTTTCATCTTTGCATACTGGCATCGGACAGACCTTTTTATGACGGCTGCTGCGCCTCTCTTTTAATACCTACCGATGACGGGATTTACGGAGTACAGGCAAATCATCATAATATGATTGCGGCAATCATTTCAGGTACGGTAAGTTTTCGCGTAACAGAAGATGAAGAACCTCAGTATGCGGCAGTTTCGCAGGGGATTATGAAAGTGGAGGATAATGATGTCCTGATTCTTGTTGATACGGCGGAACGACCTGAGGAAATAGATGAAAAAAGAGCATTGCTTGATGCACAGGAGGCAAGAGAAGAGCTTTTGAAAAAGCTGAGCATGAATGAGTACCGCGAGGCGCAGGCACGCCTTGCAAGAGCATTAACGCGCATAAAAACAAAGGGAAAAACAGGCATAAACTAAAAAAACCGCAATTGCGGTTTTTTTTAATTTGTCTGCTCTTTTGCTAATTCCAAAGCCTTAGCAAGCTGGTCGGGACAGCTCGTTCCGCGCCCTGCACAGTCGACACCTTTTAAGCGCTTTATAACTTCATCTGCACTCATACCCTCAACCAGTTTTCCTATACCTTGCGTATTGCCGTTGCAACCGCGGGTAAAACGGACATTATGCACAATCCCGTCAGTAATTTCAAAATCAATTTGTGATGAACATACACCCCTTGGTGTAAAAGAAAACTTGCCCATAATAATTTTCCTCCGATTTTTTTAAAGATTATATCACATATATGTGGAATTTGCAATATTGACAAGGCTTTTCTTTTGCGGTAAAATAATTAGCGATTGTGAGGGTAAAAATGGATTTTGTAGCGATAGATTTTGAAACGGCAACTTCCTCTTGGACGAGCATATGCAGTATGGGAATTTGTGTTGTCGAGAATAATAAAATTGTTGAAACAAAGGGTATGCTTTTTAAACCGACGCCTTTTGAATTTAATGAATATAATATAGCAATTCACGGTATAACGCCTCAAATGGTTTGGGATAAGCCAAGATTTTGCGACTGTTGGGATAAAATAAAGCCGTATCTTGGCGGAAAACTTGTCATAGCACATAATGCGTCTTTTGATGTAGGAGTGCTAAAGAAAACACTTGACCTTTTCGGGATAGCTGCTCCGACATTTGAATATTTGTGCACAGTAAAGCTGTCACAAAAGGCGTATCCGCAGTTTGAAAGCCATAAATTAAATGCACTTGGAAAGACTCTTGGAATAAAATTTTCACATCATACTGCTTGCGATGATGCGTATGCGTGTGCGGAGGTGCTTTTGCATATTATAAGGGACTTTGGTATAAACTCTAAAGAGGAACTAAGGGACAAATTTGATATAGGAATAGGCAGAATGTATGATGGATATGTTGAGCCGTGCAGGAAAAACAGGAAAAAAGCGGGTGCGGTGAAATAAAGATTGATTTTGGGTATAAATTGTGCTAAAATATATAATGTATATGGGGATGCAACGGTTTCGACGGGGATATTGAAACATCAGAAGCGAGTAGTGACGGGAATCACTTAAAAAAGCCCAAATTTTTAAATATAAACGCTAACAATAATTTAGCTTACGCTGCCTAAAA
>JAFZNF010000092.1 GCA_017553025.1 Clostridia bacterium
CCGCAGGGTGCATCAATGTCCAGCATTTCTCCCGTTATATAGCAGCCTTTTACCAGTTTTGATTCCATCGTTTTTGAATTAACCTCCAAAAGCCTTATTCCGCCTTTAGTTACCTGTGCATTTTCCCAAGGCATCTTGCCTGTTACGGTAAACCGCCAGTTTTTGATTGTTTTTACTATCTTTTCTATCTCAAATTCCTTTAGTTCCCCGCTGTTTCTTGACAGCTTGCCTATTCCGCACTCCTTTAAAAGCATCTGTCCAAGCTGTTTGTTTATTATGCCGACAAGATAAGTTTCCATTTTTTGAGTCCTGCGGGTTTTAAAGTATTCAAAAAGTTCTTTTTCAGAATAATCGGGCATTAAATCGAGAGTTATTATATCCCCGCTCTTTGCATAACGCGAAATATTAAAAACAGGTATCCCCGAAAGTCCGTACTCGGTAAACTGAACTTCACCATTTTCTGTTATATCTCGGAGCATAACATTAGCTTTTGCACGTACTCCCTTAATGCTTCTGTCCGTCTTTATCTGAACCAGCGCACAGCTAATAGGAGTAAGGCTGTGTCCAAGCCTCTCCAAAAGCCTGTATCCGCTGCCGTCGGAGCCTGTATGAGGCGCAGCCTTTCCGCCTAATGATACTATAACTTTATCGGCACATATTTTTTCTCCGCTTTTACTTACGATTTCAAAGCCTGTGTCGGTTTTTGATATTTCAGTAATATCAAAATCGCAGATGACCCTTACTTTTCTCCGCTCAAGTTCTAAAAGCAAAACTTCTAAAACTGCCGATGCCTGACCGCTTGCAGGATATACCCGTCCGCCGTTCTCCGTCATTGAAATAACTCCTATTTCCCTGAAAAATGCTATTGTTTCGGCAGGCGCAAATCCGTTTATCGCATCACAAACAAAGGCGGAATTATAATCCTCCGCCTTTAAATTTATATTTGTAAAATTACACCTGCCGTTACCTGTCATAAGCAATTTTTTGCCTATACGGTGATTTTTCTCGACAAGAGTCACTTCTGCGCCGTATTTTGCCGCCGCCAAAGCCGCCATTATTCCCGACGCACCGCCGCCTAAAACTGCAACTTTATTCATTTTCCCCGTCCTTTGGCTGTGCCGATGCCTTTTTTTGTTCAACCTGAGAAATCACTTCGGCTAAAATCATTTTTATTACCATAAAAATCGGAACCGATATAACCATACCTCCGACTCCGAACAATCCGCCGCCTAAGGTTACTGCAAAAATTATCCATAAGGGCGAAATATCAAGCACTTCACCCATAATTTTCGGTCCGATAAAGTTTCCGTCAACCTGTTGCAGAATTGCAAGGGCTATTGCCGTCCATACCGCTTTTAACAGTCCGCCTGTTATGAGGGTTATAAGAACAGATGAAACGCCCGCGATTATTGCACCAAAATACGGAATAAGATTACAAATACCGATCAGCGCGCCCAGAATGATTGCATATTTAACCTTAAGCAGGGAAAGTATAACCGTCGCGAGCACTGTCATCATAACAGCGTCCAAAAGAAGACAGAATATGTATTTTGAAAATATTTCATTTATTTTAGCAACATCTCTTATAATCTTTTTTGCCGTCTTTTCACTAAAAATGATGCTACAAAGCCTCTTTCCCAGCGCAATAATCCGTTCCTTTTCGATTAGCATATAGACAGATGCGATTGCACCTATCATAAAGTTTACGACACCTGATGTTATCTTCACAACGCCTTGCGCATATTTTGAAAACTGAGTGATATCAATTCTGCTCAAAATACTATTAAATGTATTTGTAGCGGTTACCTCGTCTAATTCAAAAAGGGTTATGTTATGCTCTTTCTGCCACTTAACCAAAGCAGAAATAGTTTCATCAAAATATCTTGGGACATTGTAGTACAAATCAACCATATTTCTGTAAAGTGCAGGCACTATTGAGCGTATCACTATTAAAAGAAGCAATATTGATATAAGATAAACAGATGTTATGCTTATCGGTTTGCTGTTTTTCTTCAAAAATCTATTTTTGCTCTTCTTTAAAACAGCATCTATTTTATTTATAGGCATATTGAAAATATAAGCGATAACAAAGCCTATCACAAACGGAGCAAGCGCTGACCACGCCGTTTTAATCACATCGGCAACCTTATTAAAATTGTCAAAGGTCTTGTAAACCGCAATTACTATTACAGCAAAAATAAGCGCCATAACCCATTTACTGTATTTTTCAAACTTCTGCATATAGTTACCTCAATAACAAAAGTTGCCTTGCCGAAAATTCACGGCAAAGCAACTGTTTTCCACAAACCTAATTATTCTTAGGCTTTATCGTAATTCCCGTTGCCTCAAAGAATATGTTTGTATTCCCGTAACTTCCGTATGCCGTTACAATATCTCCCGCCTTTATATTCTTGAAGCTGTAATCGTTGAGCGATGGAATAGATTTAATTTTCGTTGCATTTGTGCATACAACCGTTATCGCAATATCATCTGTCTGCACAACTATAGTATTGCTTCCCGCCTCAACAACTGTTCCCATTACCTGCCCGTCACTTGCAGATGATGCTGAGCTTGTTGCAGTTATCTTTTTGAGCACTTCGCTTTCAACCGTAACAGTTACGGTAGAGCCCCTCTTGATTTCGGACAGGTCTGCCTTTTCACCGTTTAAGGTTATCTCCACACTTGTAGGAATATCAAATGTATAGTCTGTTCCGTCACGGCTTATCGTCACTGTCGATGTATCTAAAATGCTGTAACCTTTCAAAACACCTGTTATAGTTCTCTTTGCAGAAGTGGCATTTATTTTTGTAATTATTCCGTATTCCAGAGTTATTACTGCTTTATCGCCTCTGCCAAGTTCAGCCATACTTACTGTATCGCCGTTTTTGTAAATTCCCGCAGTCTTTGAAACAGAAAGTGTTATTCCGTCAAACTTTGCGTCATCAGAACTTATTGTTACAGTTCCTCCGATAGAGCTTATCTTTTCAATTACTGCGTCTATTTTTGTACTTTGCTGCATTGCGTCTATTTCAATCACAGTATCTCCGCTAAGTCCAAGCGTTACATAATCTCCCGATTTCAGATTGTTTACATTTATTGCTTTGCCGTCAGCGGTTACTGCTGCCGAGTTACTTAAATCATAAGTTTGAGTTGCCTCAGTTTCAGGCTCTACAACAGTGACTACAAGCCTGTTGCCTACGCTTGTATAACCCTTAAATATAACGGACTTTCTTTCATCTACCGAGCCTGCCAAAACATCTGCAAACGCGAGCCTTGTGCCATCGCCGCCGGAAATATATGTGAGTACCGCTTTTTGTCCGCTCTTTAAACTTGATGCAACAACCGCGCCTGCGCCCTTAAAAAACCTTGCGCTGTCGGTATATCCTATTGTAAATTCCGCCCCGTCTGCGTCCTTTATTTTTATATTTTTTAAATCTTCGTCCAAACCAACAATGGTAACACTGTCAAAGGCATAATCTGCAGCGTCTGCTGTTTTTGAAAGCATTACGGCAATCTGACCTCTTAGAACATCGGTATTTGCGGAAAATTCATTATTCCCCATACCGCTCATAATACCCTTTTGAGTCACATAATAAACATACTGTTTAGCCGCTTTCGGTATTGATGATACATCAGTGTAATCCATATCCACCAAAACTTCATTTTTAGCGTCCGCCTCGCCGAGCATAGCCTTTGTTATAAGAATTGCCGCCTCGTACCTCGGCATAGGCTGAGTCTTTTTTGAACCCTCAAAATATGTATCAAGCTCGTCTTCCGTTATAACCCCGCGCAAAAGCATAAATGCAACATCGCCCTCGGCATAGGAAAGATTATACTTGCTCAAAACTTCCGCATATTCCTGCTTTGCCGATGAAACTGTGTCGGCATTTACCTCGCTGTTAGAACCCATAAGCCTTGCAAAAAGAGCAAATGCCTCCATTCTGGAAACAGAATTGCCGGGTCTAAATGTTCCGTCCTCATAACCCTTTATAAGACCGCGCTCAGCCATATCCTCAACATAGCTGTATGCCCAGCCATAGCTTTTTGAATTTACATCTTTAAAGGTATCTGCTGCAAAAACAGGCACTAAAGTTGATACCGCAATAACCGATGCAACAATCGCCGACATAAGTTTTTTCATAATATTTCCTCCCGAATAATGTACTTATACATACATATTAGCACAATAAATCATTTTTATCAATATTTCTTTATAATTTGTATAATTTTTGTAATATTCGCCTAATTATTGCA
This sequence comes from Clostridia bacterium, assembly GCA_017553025.1. The sequence goes on from JAFZNF010000092.1 coordinate 4,255, forward strand.
CAATATATTGTGGTTTTTGCTCACTTAATCGAGTTTTAACACCGACATAAATGCTTCTTGCGGAATTTCAACATTTCCCACCTGCCGCATTCGCTTTTTACCCTCCTTCTGCTTTTCCAGAAGTTTCTTTTTTCGGGTAATATCACCGCCGTAGCATTTGGCAAGAACGTCCTTGCGCATAGCCCTTACCGTTTCACGTGCTATAATTTTAGAGCCGATTGCGGCTTGTATGGGCACTTCAAATAGCTGGCGGGGTATAGACTCTTTCAGCTTTTCCGCCATTTTTCTGCCCCGCTTATATGCGCTGTCTTTATGGACTATGAAAGATAATGCGTCCACCATTTCGCCGTTTATCAAAATATCGAGCTTTACCAAATCGGAACGCATATATTCTTTCATCTCATAGTCAAAGGAAGCATATCCCTTTGTCTTTGATTTTAAGGCATCAAAAAAGTCATAAATTATCTCATTCAGCGGAAGTTCGTAATGAATTTGCACACGCGTAGTTTCAATATAGGTCATATTTTTGAAAATTCCGCGTCTTTCCTGGCACAAATCCATAACGTTTCCGACAAAGTCAACAGGCACCATAATATCCGCTCTTACCATAGGCTCTTCCATATATTCAAGTTCCGAACCCTGCGGCAAATTTGCAGGGTTTGATACCATCTCCATCTCGCCGTTGGTCTTATGCGCTTTGTATATTACGCTCGGTGCAGTTGTCACCAAATCAAGGTTATATTCACGTTCTAAGCGCTCCTGTATAATTTCCATATGCAAAAGACCTAAAAATCCGCAGCGGAAACCAAAACCCAATGCAATAGAAGTTTCAGGCTCAAACATAAGCGAAGCATCGTTTAGCTGAAGCTTTGCAAGCGCCTCCTTTAAATCCTCATACTGTGCGCCGTCAGATGGGTAAATTCCGCAGTAAACCATAGGATTGACCTTTTTATATCCCGGCAAAGGCTCGCTTGCGGGAAAATCACATTTTGTTACCGTATCGCCGACACGTGTATCACGGATTGACTTTATACTTGCGGCAATATACCCGACATCTCCTGCCGACAAAACATCTGTCGGTTTTAAACCGCTCGGGTGCATCGTGCCGACTTCCACAACGTCAAACTCTGCGCCCGTCGCCATCATACGTATTCTGTCGCCCGTTTTTAAAGTTCCGTCCTTTACACGCACATAAACAATGACACCCTTGTAACTGTCATAATAGGAGTCAAAAATAAGGCATTTTAAAGGTGCATCTTTATCGCCCTCGGGTGCGGGTATCTTGGTTACTATCGCATCCAAAACCTCCTCGACATTAAGTCCCGTTTTTGCCGAAACCTTGGGTGCGTCCTCCGCGGGTATGCCGATTATATCCTCAATTTCGCGTATGGCGTTTTCGGGATTTGCGCTGGGCAGGTCGATTTTATTTATAACAGGCACAATTTCAAGATTATGCTCAACTGCAAGATAAGTGTTTGCAAGGGTTTGAGCCTCTATTCCCTGAGATGCGTCAACAATAAGTATTGCGCCCTCGCAGGCTGCAAGACTGCGTGAAACCTCATAGTTAAAATCCACGTGTCCGGGCGTGTCGATAAGGTTTAAAATATACTCATTATTATCCTTTGCCTTATATTTCAGGCGTACAGCGTGTGCTTTTATGGTTATACCGCGTTCCCGCTCCAAATCCATATCGTCTAAGAGCTGTTCCTCCATATCGCGCTTTAAAACCTCGCCCGTAAGCTCCAAAAGCCTGTCTGCCAAGGTCGATTTCCCGTGGTCTATATGTGCAATTATACAAAAGTTTCTTATTTTTTCCTGCATAAAACTTCTCCGATTTTATTATTTAAACTTAAAGCGGCAGATTGGGAACTGCATTAAGAGTCAAATCCGCAAAATTGCCCTTTTGGAATTCAAAAAAACCTGCCGATGCAATCATTGCCGCGTTATCAGTACACAAAACAGGCGGCGGGTAGATGACGGAAATTCCGTGTTCTTTGCATTTTTGGGTCATTTTTGAGCGAAGCACACTGTTTGCCGCAACACCGCCTGCCAATGCAACGGTTTTTGCTCCGCATTTTATAGCTCCCTCTATGGTATGTTCGCACAAAACATCGGTCACTGCCTCCTGAAAACTCGCCGCAATATCCGCTTTGTTTATTTCCTCTCCCTTTTGTTCCGCTTTATGAATATAGTTTATTACTGCTGTCTTGACTCCGGAAAAGCTGAAATCAAGCGAATTATTATCCATTTTAACACGCGGAAAATATACCGCCTCGCCGTTGCCGTTTTTGGAAAGTTCATCAATCAAAGGTCCGCCTGGATAACCCAGCCCCAAAACTCTTGCAATCTTATCAAAAGCCTCTCCCGCCGCATCATCGCGTGTCCGTCCTAAGATTTCAAATTCGGTATAATCCTTCACATTCACTATATGGCTGTGTCCGCCTGAGGCTACAAGACACACAAAGGGTGGCTTTAAATCAGGGTGCGCCGCAAAATTTGCGCATATATGCCCCCTTATGTGGTTTACGGCTACAAGAGGCTTGCCCGCCGCAAAGGAAAGCGCTTTTGCACTCGATACGCCCACCAAAAGCGCACCAACAAGCCCGGGCCCGTAGGTTACGCTAATGGCATCAATGTCGGAAAGCGTCATATTTGCGCAAAACAGCGCCTCGTCTATTACAAAATCAATATTTTCTATATGCTTTCGCGACGCAATTTCAGGCACGACGCCGCCGTATTTTTTATGAAAATCGACCTGTGTATTTATCACATTTGACAGTATTTCCCTGCCATTTTTCACAACGCTCGCCGCCGTTTCATCGCACGAGCTTTCTATTCCCAGAATAAATTTATCCGTCATATTTTTCTCCGTAACATAGTAATTCCGTCCTCATCGGGATTGTGATAAAAATGTTTTCTTACTCCTGCTTCTCTAAATCCCAGCTGCTCATAAAGTGAAATTGCAGCGGTATTGCTTTTTCGCACCTCTAAAACAATTTGTTCATCATCTTTACATATATCAAGCATTTTTTCTGCTAATATCCTTGCTATTCCCTTACGTCTATACTCGGGCAAAACCGCAATATTGGTGACCTGCGCCTCCCCCGAAACCCGCCAGAAACCGCAGTAACCCAAGATTTTACCGTTTTCTTTTGCCAAAAGGTATGTTGCGAGCCGATTTTTTGTCTCCTCCAAAAAGGACTGCTCACTCCAAGGCACAGAAAAACATTTTTTATCAAGCTCTGCAAGCTCACGATAGTCGCAGGCAGTCATTTTAACTACCTGCGATTCTTTATATGTGTCGCATCAGTGTTAGAACCGTTGCCCAACTCTTCTTGAATCACAGCCACATCATAGCTGAACCATCGCTCGTTCGGCCACGGGCGAACGACCAATACTCCCGCTTTAATCTGCCGATAAAGCCGGCTTAATATGCTGATGAGTCCGGCTTAATATACCAACATGACCGGTCTTATTCTCCAACACGCCCGTTCGAACACGCCGATACGTCCGCATGTGTTCAGTTTCTCCGGCCGTCTAATACGATTGTCATCGGTTGCAATGGCAGCACTTTC
>JAFZNF010000093.1 GCA_017553025.1 Clostridia bacterium
AACTCTACTTCCAGGAGGCTACAAGAAAATATATTGAAGAGGGCAAGGACTTAATCGGCAAGGGATTTGACCCAAGAAAGCTATTAGCTCCCGGTTGTGAGGCTATAAAGACTATAGTTAAAGAAAAAATGGAGCTTTTCGGTTCGGTCGGAAAGGCATAATAGCATCAAAACATACTAAGTGCGGACTGTTTTTCGGAATAGTCCGTTTTTTTTGCCCATATTATAATATGGGTGATAAAATGAAGCTAAAAAGGGCAGTATTTTTTTTGATTATCCTTTTTGCAGTTATAAGAACTGCAGGTATCAAGGAGTCCATACCCGTCTTTAACAGTTCTGTCGGCATAAAACTGCCTGTTTTGATGTACCACAGTGTTTCAGACAAAATATCAAAAACAGGTAAGTATGTTATAACTCCCGATTCATTTGAAGAGGATATCAAATATCTTAAAGAGCACGGATATAATACCGTTTCTGCAAAACAGCTTATAAAATATGTTTACTTGGGCGAAGATTTACCCGAAAATCCTATTGTACTTACCTTTGATGACGGTATGTATAATAATCTTGAATATGTTCTTCCAATCCTCGAAAAATATGACTTTTGTGCTGTTTTTTCGATTGTCGGAAGTTATACCGATGAATATACAAAAAACAATATAGTAAATCCCGATTACAGCTACCTAAGATGGTCTGATATCTGCGAACTTTCGGAAAATCCTCGGATAGAGTTCGGAAACCATTCCTATGCTTTCCACTCAATTTCAAAAGTGCGCTACGGCACAAAGAAGAACAAAAATGAAAGCCTTCTTGACTACATAAACGCATTTTATCAGGACACAGAAAAATTGCAGTCGGAATTTTTTGCCAGCTGCAATTTTAAGCCTGTTATATATACATATCCATTCGGAAGTTACAGTAAGGAAAGCCTTAGGGTACTCAAGAAAATGGGATTTTTAGTGACTTTCTCCTGTTTTGAAGGGGTGAACACGATAACCCGCGACGCAGACTGTCTTTTTATGCTAAAGCGTTATAACCGCGACGGCAGGATTTCTACATCGCAATTCTTTTCAAAGTTAAAGCTTTAACGCCTTTTATACGGCTCTTGTGCGGATTTGTAAAAATCGTTTCCATATGCGTCCAAAAGAACTGTGCAGGGAAAGTCTTCAACCCAAAGCCGTCTTATTGCCTCTGTTCCTAAGTCGGGATAAGCTATAATCTCCGCTTTTTTTATGCAATCTGCAATAAGCGCACCGCAACCGCCGACTGCGCCCAGATAAAGGCATCTGTTCCGAACAACAGCATCTTTTACGGTTTCATTTCTTCCGCCCTTGCCTATCATAATTTTAAGACCGTTATCTAATAGAAGCGGCGAATATGCGTCCATTCTCCCTGATGTAGTAGGACCGCAGGAGCCTATTACTTCATTCGGTTTGGCAGGACAAGGTCCTGCATAATAAATTGCCTGACCTTTTATGTCAAAGGGAAAGCCCTTGCCCTTTTCAAAATCTTCGCACATTCTTTTATGCGCCGCATCGCGCGCAGTGTATAAAGTGCCCGAAAGCAGGAGATTATCCCCCGCTTTTAAGCTAAGTATCTGTTCATCGCTAAGCTCTTGTAAAGATAGTTTTATATCCATCACTTAAAAATTTCCTTCATAGTATCTACGAAACCTTTTCTTTTCCTGTAGTTTTTCTCCTCGGTAATACCCTCAAATTGGCGCAAAAGCTCTTTTTGTTTCTGCGAAAGATTTTTTGGTGTTTCAACCTCTACTTTTACGTACTGGTCGCCCCTCCCTTTTCCTCTTATATAAGGGATACCTTTTGCGCGCAGTCTGAATACACTTCCTGTCTGCGTTTCGCTTGGTATATCATACTCGACAACTCCGCTTATTGTAGGCACTTTAATGGTTGCTCCCAGCGCCGCCTGAACAAAGGTTATCGGCATTGTAATGTAAACATCAAATCCCTCGCGGGTAAATATCTCGTGCTTTTTAATGCGTATTGTAAGCAACAAATCCCCTGTGGGTCCGCCCTTTGTACCTGCCTCTCCTCCGCCTGAAATCTGCATTGTCTGACCGTCGTTTATACCTTGCGGAATATCTACTTCTATGGTACGCTGACGCCTTACATTACCCGTACCGTGACAGTTTATGCAAGGCTCTTTTATAATCTTTCCGCTGCCGTGACAGTCGGGACAGGTTGTGACATTTCGCATATATCCCAAAGGCGTTCTGACCTGAGTTGTAACCTGACCGCTACCGCCGCACTTTGTGCAAGTCATAGGACTTGTTCCGGGCTTTGCGCCGCTGCCGTGACAGGCGTCACAGGGTTCTGTCTTATTTAAAGTCACCTTTTTCTTACAGCCGAACGCCGCCTCTTCAAAAGTGATTTCTATTACCTGACGTATATCTGCTCCGCGCTTGGGGCCGTTGCGGCGGGATTGACCTCCGCCAAAACCAAATCCGCCGAAAATATCGGAGAATATGTCGCCGAAATCGCCAAAGCCGTCAAAACCGCCTCCGCCTGCGCCGCCGCCAAAGTTCGGGTCAACTCCTGCGTGTCCGAATTGGTCATATCTTGCTTTTTTATCGGCGTCGGAAAGCACTTCATAAGCCTCATTTATCTCCTTGAACTTTGCCTCAGCCGTTTTATCGCCCGGGTGTAAATCGGGGTGGTATTTTTTTGCCTCTTTCCTGTACGCTTTCTTTATATCATCAGCGGACGCACCTTTTGATACGCCCAAAACCTCATAATAATCTCTCTTATCTGCCACTTAGTTTCACCTCATAAATACCGACAAAAGGGCGGAGCCTGCTCCGCCCTTGTTACGATTACTTATTCTCGTCGTCGTTTACCTCGCGGTAATCCGCCTCGTAAACATTATCTCCCTGTGTATTTTGCTGTCCCCCTGCATCATTAGGGTTAAAGCCTTGTGCGCCTTGCGGATTTGCCTGCTGATAAAGTTTCTCCGAAATCTTATAGAATTTCTGTTGCAGTTCTTCTACCGATTTCTTTATCGCCTCGGTATCTGTACCCTTAAGCGCCTCTTTAACCTTGCCTATTTCCGCCTCAATTTCCGATTTCTCTGACGCATCTATCTTATCGCCAAGCTCACCCAAGGTTTTTTCGCATTGATATACCATACTTTCGGCGTTATTCCTTGTTTCAACCTCTTCTTTTCGCTTTTTATCCTCTTCTGCGTATTTCTCAGCCTCTTTTACGGCTCTGTCTATATCCTCTTCCGAAAGGTTTGAAGATGCGGTAATAGTGATTTTTTGCTCATTTCCCGTACCCATATCCTTTGCAGATACCTTAACGATACCGTTTGCGTCAATATCAAAGGTGACCTCAATCTGCGGTACGCCTCGGGGTGCCGGTGCAATTCCCGTTAAGCTAAATCTGCCGAGAGTTTTATTATACTGCGCCATATCTCTTTCGCCTTGCAGTACGTGTACTTCAACAGAAGTCTGACCGTCTGCTGCAGTCGAGAAAATCTGCGATTTTTTGGTAGGAATGGTCGTGTTTCTGTCTATAAGCCTTGTGAATACACCGCCCATAGTTTCGATACCGAGTGAAAGCGGAGTTACGTCTAAAAGCAGTAAATCCTTTACGTCGCCTGCCAAAACACCTGCCTGAACAGCAGCACCGACTGCGACACATTCGTCAGGGTTTATGCCCTTTGTAGGCTCCTGTCCCATTTCGTTTTTAACAGCTTCCTGAACGGCAGGTATTCTTGAAGAACCGCCGACAAGCAGAACTTTATTTATATCGCCCTTTGAAAGACCTGCATCGCTCATAGCATTTCTTATACAGGTGATAGTTTTTTGCACCAAATCAGCTGTGAGCTCATCAAATTTAGCCTTTGTAAGCGTCATATCAAGGTGTTTAGGGCCTGTTGCATCTGCCGTAATAAACGGAAGATTGATATTTGAAGTTGTCATACCCGAAAGCTCAATTTTGGATTTTTCAGCAGCCTCTTTGAGTCTTTGCATAGCCATTTTATCGCCCGATAAGTCAACGCCTGTTTCCTTTTTGAACTCTGCTACAAGGTAGTCAATAATTCTCTGGTCAAAGTCATCTCCGCCGAGTCTTGTATCGCCGTTTGTTGAAAGAACTTCAAAAACGCCGTCGCCGATTTCAAGGATTGATACATCGAAAGTACCGCCGCCCAAGTCATAAACCATAACCTTTTGGTCGGTATCGTTCATTCCGTATGCCAAAGCCGCCGCTGTCGGCTCGTTTATAATTCTTAAAACCTCAAGACCTGCAATTTTGCCTGCGTCCTTTGTTGCCTGACGCTGTGAATCGCTGAAATATGCAGGAACTGTGATAACTGCTTGTGTTACAGGTTCGCCAAGGTAACTTTCTGCATCATTTTTAAGTTTTGTCAAAATCATTGCGGAAATTTCCTGCGGTGTGTATGCTTTATCGTCAATTTTAACGGTATGGGTTGTGCCCATTTCACGCTTAATTGACATAACTGTGCGGTCTGCATTTGTAACAGCCTGCCTTTTTGCAACCTGACCTACTATTCTTTCGCCGTCCTTTTGGAATGCCACAACTGACGGTGTTGTTCTTGAGCCCTCAGAGTTTGCTATAACTGTCGGGTTTCCGCCCTCTATTACCGCAACGCACGAGTTTGTCGTTCCCAAATCAATTCCGATAATTTTTCCCATAATAAACTCATCCTTTAATTTGCGACTTTAACCATTGAGTGTCTAACCACTCTGTCGTTGTCATAGATATATCCTTTAATAAATTCCTCAACTACGGTGTTTTCGGTTACCGTTTCGTCCTCAATATGCATAACCGCATTATGCAAATTCGGATCAAATTCCTCGCCTACCGCCTTGATTTCGGAAATTTTAAGCTTCGCAAGTATATCCTGCATCTGCTTTTGTACCATTTCGACGCCGTCTTTAATGGCTTTTGCGTCCTCCGATACGGCTTCTGCCGAAAGTGCGCGCTCAAGATTGTCGAGTACGGGCAGGAAGTCCGCCACAGTATCTATCACCGCATCGGCATATCTTGCGGTTTTTTCCTTTTC
>JAFZNF010000094.1 GCA_017553025.1 Clostridia bacterium
GCCCGTCGGGAAATCGGGACCTTTTATGTAGCTTTGCATAAGCTCATCTATAGTAATCATAGGGTCATCAATAGCGGCAATTATGCCGTCGATAACCTCGGAAAGGTTATGCGGCGGAATGTTTGTTGCCATACCTACGGCTATACCTGAGGAACCGTTTATCAAAAGATTTGGAAATCTTGACGGCAAAACATCAGGCTCAAGGAGCTTATCATCATAGTTGGGCACAAAATCTACTGTCTGCTTTTCTATATCGGAAAGCATTTCCGCTGCCAGCTTCGACATTTTTGCCTCAGTATAACGGTATGCAGCAGGCGGGTCGCCGTCTATTGAACCAAAGTTTCCCTTTGGCTGAATAAGAGGATACCTGAGCGAGAAGTCTTGTCCCATTCTGACCATTGCATCATAAACAGACGCATCACCGTGAGGGTGGTATTTACCAAGCACATCACCGACGGTTGACGCTGATTTCCTGAAATCGGCTTCGTATAATAGACCCGATTCGTACATATCATAAAGAATACGGCGGTGGACGGGTTTCATTCCGTCGCGCACATCGGGAAGCGCGCGCGCCACGATTACGCTCATCGCATAATCAATGTACGCTTTTTTCATCTCGGAATTCAGCTCTACATCGATTATTTTTTGGTTTGCAATAGCCTCCATATCAAGCTCTTTTTCCTTAAAATTTTTTGCCATATCAAAATCCTCCAAACAGGGAAAAATAAACAAAAATATTACTACTGTATTATATCATAAATGCAAGGAAAAATCAAGCATTTCGGCAATTTTTGGGTATAAAAAAAGCCCGCATAAAGGAGCTTTTATTGTGCTACAAAAACGGTGCGCAAATCTGTTTTTTTTGGAGGGTTAAATGAAAGAGGGGAGAAACTATCCAGCATTTCAAAACCTGCCGAAAGGAAGATTTTTTTGATTTCCTGCTCGGAATATGCCTTTTGCAGATGCCGTTCGCAAAATCGCTTATAACGGAAACTGTCCTTTTCAAAAAAGTTGATATACATATCTAAAAGTCCGTTTTTTTCGTGAAATTTGTTTTCCCAGACATAGAAAATACCGTCTTTGTCATAGACAAAGGTATTATTTGCCATATAGTTTTCAAATTTATACCTGCTGCTCAGGTCAAAAATAACAATTCCGCCAGGCTCTAAAAAACAGGTTTTTATCCTTTTTGCAATTTGAAAAAGTGTTTTTGGAGTTAAGACATAATTAAAGCCGTCAATCATACACAAAAAGGCGTCACAGCCGCCGTACAAATCAAGCTTTGTAAAGCACTGGGATAAAAACATAATATCAAGTCCCGCATCTGCCGCCTTTTCGCGTGCTATTGAAAGCATTTGAGGTGATTTATCAACTCCTATCATATCATAGCCTTTTTTTGCCATAGGAATTGTGATATTTCCCGTTCCGCACGCCAAATCGCAGACAAGTTTAGGTGTTTTGCCAAAATGCGCAAAAATACTCTCGATATAATCCGCCCATTTTTCATAATCTATATCTTCGCGCATAAGCCTGTCATAAATCGGAGCAAAGTTTGTGTAGCTGTTCATTATTCTCACCTCAGCATAATTTTATCATTTTGCGGCTTTAAAGTAAAGAATATTATTGATTTTTTTAGGGGAAAATATCTTTATGGAGGGGAAAAGTCTAAATAAACTCGCCCATATTGCCGCTTTTTGCAAGGGGCGGTACCAACCTGTACAGCACCCTCGCTTCAAAGTGGCAATATGAACGATTTTCTTTTAGACTTGGTTTTGCGGAAGGAGTTAATAGTTATAATATGTTTGTGCTTATAATAAGAACGCTCATACTTTATGCTTTGGTTGTTACGGCAATCAGGATTATGGGAAAAAGGCAGATAGGCGAGCTGCAACCGTCGGAGCTTGTTGTTGCCATTATGATTTCTGACCTCGCGGCAGTGCCTATGCAGACGATAGACATACCGCTTTTAACAGGGATTGTGCCTGTTTTAACGCTTCTTATAGCGGAGGTTACTATGTCATTTATTTCATTAAAAAGTAAAAGAGCAAGAAAATATATAACTGGTGAACCAAGCATTATTATATATAAGGGACATATAAATGAAAAAGAACTTGAAAAGGCAAGGTTTACACTTAACGATTTAATGGAGGAACTTCGCCTTTCCGGTTATCCTGATGTGTCGAAGGTGGATATGGCAATTTTGGAAACCAACGGAGAGATAAGCCTTATAGAGCAAAGCAAGGACGGAATTGACGAATTTCCGTATATACTCATATCGGACGGAGAAATAAACAAAGCGGAGCTTAAACGTGCAGGTAAAAGCGAGGACTGGCTCAAAAAGAAAATAAAGGTAAACACAAAAAATATATTTTTAGCTTCCCTGACATCAGACGGGAAATTTTCTGTGCAGGAAAAGGAGAAGAAAAAATGAAAAGTTTTATTGGGGCGATGCTGATTTTTGCAATTTTGCTTGTCAGCGGTTTTGCGTTTAATTCGTGCCTTAACAGTACATCGGACAGGCTTTTAAGAAGCTGTGAAAATATAAGCGGCAAGGTGAAAACCGAGGATTTTGAGGCTGCTTATAAAAGTGCAGAGGAGCTATCAAAGTATATTGACGGCAAAAAACCGCTTATTTCCTCAATTTTGGATCACGGGAGTATCGATGACATTGAAACGGAAATATCGGAGCTTTTGGGATACACAGAAAATAAGGACAAGATAAATTCCATTGTCAGCTTAAAAAAACTTGCGCATATGTTTGAGCATCTTCCCGAAAATTATTCTGTTAAACTTCAAAATATTCTCTGACACTTGATTTTATGCAAAAAATGTAATATAATACCTCCATAAAAGGAAGTGATAACGTGAAGGATAATTATGTTTCACCAATAAACTCAAGGTATGCATCAAATGAAATGAAGTACATTTTTTCGCCCGACAAAAAATTTACCACCTGGCGCAGACTCTGGGTGGCGCTTGCTGAAAGTGAGAGGGAACTGGGACTTGACATTTCCGAAGATGCCATTTCCGAGATGCGTGAGCATATTGATGATATAAATTATGATGTGGCGGAGGCAAAGGAGAAAGAAATCCGCCACGACGTAATGAGCCATATTTTTGCCTATGGTGAGCAGTGCAAAAAAGCAAAGCCGATAATTCATCTTGGCGCGACAAGCTGTTATGTGGGAGATAACGCAGATATAATAATAATGACCGAGGCGCTAAGACTTATACATAAAAGACTTGTAAGCGTGGTTGAGGCACTTTCGGGATTTGCTAAAGAATATAAGGCACAGCCGACACTTGCATTTACACATTTTCAGCCTGCACAGCCGACAACTGTAGGAAAACGCGCGACACTCTGGATACAGGATTTGTTGATGGACTTGGAGTCGGTTGACTCACAGCTTGCAAAAACGAAATTGCTTGGCTGTAAGGGTACGACAGGCACACAGGCAAGCTTTTTGGAGCTGTTTTCGGGCGACCACGAAAAATGCAAAGAGCTTGATAAAAAAATAGCCCAAAAGATGGGATATAGCGAGTGTTTTGCAGTTAGCGGGCAGACATATCCGAGAAAACTCGATTATCAAATGCTTTCAGTATTGTCAGGAATTGCGCAAAGTGCATATAAGTTTTCAAATGATATAAGGCTTTTGCAGCACTTAAAACAGGTAGAGGAGCCTTTTGAGAAAAACCAGGTGGGTTCATCGGCTATGGCATATAAGCGCAATCCTATGCGGAGTGAGAGAATTTCATCACTTGCAAGATATGTGATAGTAGATGCACTAAATCCTGCCATAACAGCGTCAACCCAGTGGTTTGAGCGTACGCTTGATGACTCGGCAAATAAGAGAATAAGTGTTCCCGAGGCATTTTTGGCAGTTGATGCGATTTTGTGCCTTTATAAAAATGTTGCAAGCGGACTCGTTGTTTATCCAAAGGTTATAAACCGCCAGTTTATGCAGGAAATACCCTTTATGGCGACAGAAAATATAATGATGGACGCGGTAAAGCGCGGCGGCGACAGACAGGAACTGCACGAAAAAATAAGGCAATACTCTATGCAGGCGGCAAAAAGAGTAAAAGAGTACGGGGAGGAAAACAATCTTCCCGAGTTGATAGCAGAAGACAACTCTTTCGGGATAACGCTTCCCGAAATTTACGAGCTTTTAAAACCTGAAAAGTTTGTAGGCAGAAGTAAGGAGCAGACAGAGGAGTTTCTGGAAACTTGCGTTATGCCCGTTCTTGAAAAATACAAAAATGAAACAGGGGAAGATGTAGAAATTATCGTCTAAAAAAAGAGGCGTTCGCCTCTTTTTTAGTTTCCGCATTCTATTGAAATTTCATTAAAGATTTTAAGGTAATCATCAATTGAGTGCTGTTTCTTTTCCTCGCCCGAGATATCAAGCACAATTCCGCCCTCGTGCATCATAATTGCGCGAGTGCCGTATTCTACGGCATAGCGGAGATTATGAGTTACCATAAGGGTTGTGATATGCTTTTCCTTTACCACTTTTTCGGTAAGCGTCATAACAATATCGCTTGATTTTGGGTCGAGCGCTGCTGTATGCTCATCTAAAAGGAGCAGGTCGGGTGTTTTAAGTGTTGCCATAATGAGCGCCAATGCCTGACGCTGACCGCCGGAGAGTGCACCCGTCTGTGTTTCCATACGGTTTTCAAGCCCCATTCCCAAAAGCTCAAGCTGTTCGCGGTAAAAATCACGGCGTTTGTTATTTAGCCCCTTGGAAAGACCGTAAGTTTTTCCTTTATTATCCGCAAGCGACATATTCTCCATAATAGTCATAGACGGGCTTGTGCCCATTGACGGATTTTGGAATACACGTGCAATCTTTGAGGCACGCTGATAATTTTTCTGCTTTGTTATATCCTTGCCGCTTAATAAAACCTTTCCGCTGTCGGGTTTTACATCTCCCGAAATGATATTTAGGGCGGTTGTTTTTCCAGAGCCGTTACTGCCGACAATTGCGACAAAATCGCCCCTTTTTATATCAAGGTTGAAGTCTTCAAACAGGATTTTTTCGTCTATTGTGCCGCTATTAAATTTCTTATAGATATTTTTCAGCTCAAGCATTTTTCCTGCTCCCTTCCGATTTGTTCATCACACTGTTTAACAGCATTGTAAGAAGGAACAAAACAGTTACTACCAGCTTCGTGTCAGAGGACTGAAGCCCGGAAGAAATTGCTGCTGTTATGCAGGCTTTATATATAATCATACCCAAAATTACACCTGTTGTTACGCTCATAAACCGCATTTTGCGGAACAGCGTTGTGCCGATAATTACTGCGGCAAGTCCCATAACCATAGTGCCTGTTCCGGACGATATGTCAAACTGCATAGCGCGCTGGCAATAAAGAGCCCCGGATAAGCTCACTAAGGCATTTGCAATGGAAAGTCCGATAATTTTTACTGTACCAGGGTTTTTTCCGAGCGTTACAACAAGCCCCTCATTATCACCGACGCTTTTTAGCAAAAATCCTGATTTTGTGCGAAGATATAAGTCGAGCAAAATCTTCACAAAAAGCATAATTGCAAATAGTACGATAATGTATCTGAAAGGGAACAGCGCTTTAGGAAGTTTAATACCGCCAAAAACGGTGGGCTGTTTCATCAAAAACATATTCGGCATACCTACAATGCGGTAATTTATGGAATAGAGAGCCGTCATTACCAAAATTCCCGAAAGCAAATCCTTAATTTTGCATTTTATGTGGAGAATTCCCGTGACAGAGCCTGCCAAAGCACCTGCAAGGATTGCTACAATAAGGCAAATCCAAGGATTTACGCCTCTTGTCACAAGGGTTGCACTGATTGCCGCGCCTAAAGGGAACGTTCCGTCAACCGTGAGGTCGGGGAAATTCAGGATTTTATAGCTTATATAAATCCCGAGCGCCATAATGCCGTAGATTGTACCTTGCTCTAAAATACCGATTAAAATAGGCATAGTTATATTCCTTTCAAAGATACTTTATGGGACGCAAAGATTATTTTGCGTCCCATAGTAAATATTTATAATTAAATTACTCAACTATATTTGCATTTTCACTTTCCAATTCAGCAATCTCAATACCGAGATTTTCTGCAACTGTCTTGTTTATTGTGACAAATGACTCTTTCATAGTTTCAAACGGGATTGACTCGATAGCCTCGCCTTTTAAAACTCTTCCTGCCATAACGCCAGCCATCTTGCCGAGCGTTACATAGTCAAGACCTGCGCAGGCAATACAGCCATTTTTAACCTGTTCTTCTTCCGAACCGAATACAGGAATATTTGCAGCATTTGCTTTGTCAAGAACAACCGCTAAGGCTGACACAACGGTGTTATCCGTCATATTTGAAATACAATCAACCTTTGACAAAAGTACATCAGCAGCTTGTGCAACTTCAGCCTCTGAGCCGATGCCAAGCGCCTCGATAGTAAATCCGTAATTCGGAGCCTCTTTTTTGTAAATTTCAAGCGTGCTTACAGAGTTTGCCTCGCTTGTTGTATATAAGATACCGATTGTTTTTGCATCGGGGAGCATATTTCTTATAAGCTCAAGCTGTTGCTTTACAGGAAGTTGGTCGCTTACGCCAGTAATTCCGGGAAGCGCTTCTGTTTCGCTTTTTGCAAGCTGTGCGCCAATCGGGTCGGAAACAGCGTTAAATATAACAGGGATATTCTTTTCAAAGCAAGATGCGTAAAGTGCCTGTGCTGACGGTGTTGCAATACCGCAAACCAAGTCCATGCCGCTTGATGCAAAAGTATCAGCTATTTGAGTGTTTATTGACATATCTGCCATAGCGCTCTTATACTCAATTTTGAGGTTTTTGCCTTCAACAAATCCCTCTTCTTTCAAGCCTTCGATAAAACCTTCGCGGCAATTGTCAAGTGAGGGGTGGTCGGCAAACTGTGTAATACCAACTTTGTAAACCTTTTCACTCTCGTTCTCCGCCTTTTTTCCGCAGCCTGCAAGCGATGTAACTGCTAACACCAGCGAAAGTACCATTGCTAATCTCTTCTTCATACTAATCTCTCCTATTCTGTGCATTTTGCACCTAAAAATTAAAAAATCCTCAGAACAGATTAGTTCTAAGGCAAGCTAACAAAATCTTCAATTAACTATTCTCATCTAATCTATTCTGGTAGTATTATACGATATGAAAATGTATTTGTCAACAGTTTTTTTTAAAAAAAGTTTAAAATATGTAAAAATGCACCGTATAAGGCGCATTTTTACATTACTTATTAGCAGTATTATTGCCTGTATTATTGGTGTTGTTATTTGTGCCTGTTAAATCATCAACCGCATTTGTTACATTGTTTACTGCATCTCCTGCCGTATCTGAAACCGCATCTCCCATATTTTTTACGTCATTTCCAAGGTTTGAGCCATTATTGGCATTATTGGAAGGTGTATTGTTGGTTCCTGTGTTATTCATTCCGCAGGACGCAATAAGGAAAGCACATAAAGCGCTTGCTAAAAATATTTTAAACTTTTGCATATAGGTAAATTCTCCTTTCTTGTTTATGCCTTATTAGTATGCAGCAAAAGCACAATTTTTATAACAAAAAAACGGTTTTTGTAAAATTACAAAAACCGTTTTTGGAAAATTTTAGTTTTACGCTTCTTCTACATCAGAAACAACGCCTGAACCAACTGTTCTTCCGCCTTCACGGATAGCGAAACGGAGACCTTTTTCGATAGCGATAGGAGTGATAAGCTCAACGTCCATCTTTACGTGGTCGCCAGGCATACACATTTCTGTACCGGCAGGTAAGCTGATAACGCCTGTAACGTCAGTTGTTCTGAAATAGAACTGAGGTCTGTAGTTATTAAAGAATGGTGTATGACGGCCACCCTCGTCCTTGGTTAAAACGTAAACGTCACCGGAGAATTTTGTGTGCGGATGAATTGTTCCCGGTTTTGCAAGAACCTGTCCTCTTTCGATTTCAGTTCTCTGAACACCACGCAGAAGTGCACCTACGTTGTCGCCTGCTTCAGCATAGTCAAGAGTCTTTCTGAACATTTCAAGACCTGTAACAACAACTTTTCTCTTTTCGTCTGTAAGACCAACGATTTCAACTTCTTCGTTTACTGTGATACGTCCTCTTTCAACTCTACCTGTTGCAACAGTACCACGGCCTGAAATTGAGAATACGTCCTCAACAGGCATCAGGAACGGAAGGTCTGATGTTCTCTCAGGTGTAGGAATATAAGAGTCAACAGCGTCCATAAGTTTGTGGATACACTCATATTCAGGAGCGTTAGGATCGGTTGATGTTGATTCCAAAACGCCTAAAGCTGTACCGATAATAACAGGGATATCATCTCCAGGGAATTCATACTCTGAAAGAAGGTCTCTGATTTCCATTTCAACAAGCTCTAAAAGTACAGGATCGTCAA